>NZ_CP049911.1 GCF_011305995.1 Diaphorobacter sp. HDW4A
GCCCAATCGGCTTCTGGTCCACTTGCACCAGGCGCTGAATGGCGTCCACGTCGCCCGCCAGACGACCGCCGGTCGCTTCGATTACGGCCGGCCCTTCGCTGGAGGCGTTTTCGGCCGCATCGTCTTCAGGCTCGTGGCCCAGGTGCAGCAGCATCAACTCCGGCAAGGCCTGCGCTACAAGGCTAGACTTGCCGGAGCCGGAGATGCCGGTGACGGCTGTCAGCACGCCCAGCGGAATCCGTGCATCCACACCATGCAGATTGTGGCGGTGGATGCCCTGTAGCTCCAGCCAGCTCGTCGCTTCGCGTGCCCGGCTCCCCGGCGCGGGGATCTCGTCGAACAGATATCGGGCGGTGCGCGATTCGGCAATCTTGCGCAGGCCATCCGGCTCGCCGCTGTAGAGCACGTGGCCGCCACGCTCTCCGGCATCCGGCCCGACATCCACCAGCCATTGCGCGCGGCGCATCAGGTCCAGATCGTGCTCCACCACGAACACCGAGTTGCCGGCGTCGCGCAGCCGGTCGAGCGCGTCGTACAGGGCTTGGCTGTCGGAGGGGTGAAGCCCCGCCGAGGGTTCGTCGAGGACATACACGACGCCAAACAGCAGGGAACTCAGCTGCGTGGCCAGCCGCAGGCGTTGCAATTCGCCAGCCGAAAGCGTCGGCGTGGCCCGGTCCAGCGTCAGGTAGCCTAGGCCCAGCCCGCGCAGCTGACGCAGTCGTGCCATCACGCCACCGGCCAAGCGCTGCGCGGCGAGACGCTTTTCTTCCGACAGCGCGGAGGTGCGGCGCACGTCGGGCGATACCGCATGCACGGCACGGCCGGAGGTCGCGCGTTCTGCACGGTCGCGCCGGGTTGCCTCTTTGTCCGTGGCCGCTCCCGCTGCATGGGCGCGGAAATCGCCCTGGGCGATGGGTTCGAGCAAGGCCGCCAGTCGGTCCAGCGGCATCTGCATGAACGCGCCGATGTCCACACCGGCGAAAGTGATCGACAGTGCCTCAGGCTTGAGCCGCTTGCCTTGGCACGTGGGGCACGGCTTGCCCTCCATGAACCGGGACACACGCTTTCTCATTAGCGCGCTCTGGGTGTTCGCGAAGGTGTGTAGCACATACCGACGGGCGCCGGTGAAGGTACCCATGTAGCTCGGCTCCATCTTGCGCTTGAGCGCGGCGCGGGTCTCAGCAGGTGTGAAGCCCGCGTACACCGGCACCGTCGGTGTTTCCTCGGTGAACAGAATCCAGTCACGATCCGTCTTCGGCAAGTCCTTCCACGGTCGGTCCACGTCGTAGCCCATACTGACCAGGATGTCGCGCAGGTTCTGCCCCTGCCAGGCGGGCGGCCACGAGGCAATCGCCCGCTCGCGGATGGTGAGCGATGGATCGGGCACCATGATGGCCTCGGTCACCTCGTACACATGACCCAGGCCGTGGCAGGTCGGACATGCCCCCTGCGGCGTGTTGGGGGAAAAATCCTCGGCGTACAGCATCGGCTGACCGGCCGGATAGGCTCCGGCGCGGGAATACATCATCCGGACCAGGCTGGACAATGTCGTGACGCTGCCCACAGAAGAACGCGCATTACTGGCTCCGCGCTGCTGCTGCAGCGCCACCGCTGGAGGCAGGCCGTCGATCGCATCGACATCGGGTACGCCGGCCTGGTCGATCAGGCGTCGTGCATAGGGAGCCACCGACTCGAAGTAGCGCCGCTGGGCTTCTGCATAGATGGTGCCGAAGGCCAGCGAGGACTTCCCGGAGCCGGACACACCCGAGAACACAACCAGCGCGTTGCGCGGGATGTCGACGTCCACGTCCTTGAGATTGTGCTCACGCGCTCCCCGCACCTGCACGAGGCCGCTGGCGGCGGCAGTACAAGAGGATTCACCGAAAGAAGGGTTGGGCATGTTCTTATCCTGTAGTTCATGAGCCGATTTCGGGGGGCGATCGGTCAAGATTCCGCCTCTGGCGGCATCTCATCGTCGAGCGAACGTAGCCAAGTGAGCCGTTCTCCCAGCTTGCGCTCAACGCCTCTGTCGGTTGGTTGATACCAACCCGGCCGCGCCACCCCTTCAGGAAAATAGGTTTGCCCAGCGGCATAGCCATTGGGCTCATCATGGGCGTAGCGGTAGCCTTCGCGATATCCCATCTGCTTCATCAGCTTCGTCGGCGCATTGCGAAGATGAAGTGGTACAGGCTGGGAGCCGCTGCGCTTGACGAACGCCTTGGCCTGGTCCCACGCGGCATATGCGGCATTCGACTTGGGGGCCAGAGCAAGGTAAGTCACCGCCTGGGCCAGCGGTATCTCGCCTTCGGGCGAGCCCAACCTGTCGTAGGCCAACGCGGCATTGAGTGCCAATTGCAGCGCCTGCGGGTCTGCATTGCCGATGTCTTCGCTGGCCATCACCACCATGCGACGGGTCACCTGACTCACATCACCGCTGCCATCGAGGATGCGAGCCAGCCAATACAGGGCCGCATCGGGGTCGGAACCCCGCAGCGATTTGTGAAATGCCGAGAGCTGCCAGTAGAACTCGTCGCCGCCCTTATCGAAGCGGCGCAGCGACGGACTGGTGGACAACCTGGTGAACTCGCCATCGACCAGAGGTTTGCCGGCGCCCGCCGCCGCATTTGTCACCTGCTCAAGCAGATTGAGGAAGCGCCTGCCATCGCCATCGGCGAAGCCCTTGAGCAAGTCCAGCGCGTCCGCATCCAACCTGATGCCCTGCAGATGCGGCAGTGCGCGTGCATAGAGCTGCTGCATCTCTTCGCCAGACAGCGGCTCCAGTGTGTAGACCTGAGCACGAGAGAGAAGGGCGGAATTGACAGCCAACCCCGGATGCTCCGTAGTCCCTCCCACCAGGGTAAGCAGACCCGACTCGACATGGGGTAACAACGCATCCTGCTGCGCCTTGTTGAAGCGATGGATTTCATCAACGAAAAGGACTGTAGAACGACCGTGGTTGTCCAGTTCAGCCTGGGCTTCGTCGATGGCTTGCCGAATGTCCTTCACCCCGGCCAGCACGGCGGAGATGGCGATGAAGCGGCTGTCGGTCACGCTGGCGGCTAGGCGGCCCAGGGTGGTCTTGCCCACGCCCGGTGGCCCCCAGAGGATGAACGAGTGCAGCTTGCACGACTCGAATGCGAGGCGCAGCGGCTTGCCGGGGCCAAGCAAGTGCCTTTGCCCGACGAATTCATCCAGCGTCTTGGGGCGCAGGAGTTCGGCCAAGGGAGGCTTGGGCTTTGTCGTGAATAGATCGGTCAAGTTCGTCTCCCAGGCATTTCAAGAAAATGATTCCGATGGCGCAGGTTCTTGTGTAAGTACGCGTATTTCTTCAAACCCAACATTTGAGTTGACTGGAACCAGCCAGCGACTGCGCTGGATCACCCCTTGGTTCACAAGGCGCTATTGCCATGAGACAGCGAGCTCACTACGGCAACTATCGCGATCCCAAGCAGAAGCCAAGCCACTTGTATCGTGGCGTCCTTCGCCGTTCGGCGTTGCTGCATCCGAGGTATTACGTCTGAGAGCGCCACATAGATAAAGCTGCTCCCAGCCACAGCCATCAAGAATGGTTGCCAATGCTGTAGCTTTGCAAGCAGAAGATATCCACTTACACCTCCTAATGCTGTCATCCCGCCAGCCATGGTGAGTTTCAGAACCGCAGAACCTCGATAACTCCCCTCCCGTAGAACGGCCAGATCACCCATGTGGTGAGGTATCTCATGCGCTAATACTGATGCGGCAGCAATCGCGCCCAATCGAATGTCCACGATGAACATAGAAGCGATCAGAACGCCGTCACCGAAACAATGAACACCATCGCCAATCAGCAATGCCCAACTGGAGCCTCTGTGAGAAGGGCTTGTATGTTCATGGTCGTGCGGGTGATGCCATAGCTCTGCCTTGCCCAAAAGAAAAAAGAAAACCAAGCCCGCCAGAATGACCAAGAAGAGCTCATGCGCATCTACATTGCTTTCAAGCGCTTCAGGCAGCAGATGAGTGAGGCTTGTAGTTAAAAGTGCGCCAGCTGCCAAACCAAGAAAGCCTTGCTGCGCGTAACTAGTCTGTCCATTGCTTGCCCTGGTACGGGCGACCAACAGATAGGCTATCCAGACGCTCCCTATGCCCGCGGCCAGCGTTGCCAGGATGACGATCATCAGTGACATAGATTTTGTACGTAGTTAGTAGGCCAATGGATGTGAAAGAGCAGCTGTCTTGCCTGAATTGCCTGCTGGCTACTTAACTGCGCGGCCTTGCGCGCTGTTTAGAACAACCAGCTGTCTTATCCAGGCTACTGACGATCAACGTCGATTAAGCAAGACGATCAAGAATCCGTACTGCACCCAAACGTGGTCTTGCCTACTCCGGAGCATGGTCCTCTAATCCGAAGGTCCGGATTTACCCAACGCCATAGGCTTAGGGGGGTGGTCCTTGTCCGGGCTTGTCCGAAGGATGATGCGAGAGCCTCGGTAGCCAATGCTGTGGTTCCATACCCAACTCAAGGCAACGCTAAGGCGATTTCGAGTACCAATAAGAAAGTAGATATGCGCGAGTTTCCAAATCCACCATGCAAACGCTCCGCGCAGCTTCACTCGTCCCATGTCAATGACCGCCAGGCTACGGCCTATGGTTGCTAGGTTCCCCTGATGTCGGTATTTAAAGGCACCATCGCTGGGCTTACCCTTCAAGCGTCGCCCAATCAGGCTAGCAACGTACTTGCCTTGCTGTTTTGCTGCTGGTGCAATTCCTGGGACAGGCTTTCCATCAGGCATAGTGCACGAGGCCGTATCGCCGATGGCAAAGATCTCAGGGTATCCCGCCACCGTCAGGTCGGCCCCTACGACAACTCGGCCAGCACGATCAGATGCAGCACCCAACCAGCGGGCTGCAGGAGACGCTTGGACTCCGGCGGCCCAGACGATGGTCTTGGCCGAAAGGGGGTTGCCGCCATACACCACGCCGTCCGCCGAGCATTCGGTGACCGGCGTACCCAGCACGACCTCGACCCCGAGCTTTTCGAGCGCCTGGCGCGTATAGGCCGAAAGATCCTCTGGAAAGACGGACAACAGGCGTTGACCAGCCTCGATCAGTACAACCCGCGACGTGCTTGGATCGATGGAGCGAAAGTCTCGCGCCAGCGTGTCTCGTGCAAGCTCCGCGATGGTGCCCGCCAATTCCACCCCGGTGGGGCCGCCACCGATGATGACGAAGGTCTGCAACGCAGCGCGTCGTTGCGGATCGCTCGTGCGCTCGGCTTCTTCGAATGCAGCGAGAATTCGGCCTCGGATGGTCGTGGCATCCTCAAGAGTTTTCAGGCCTGGGGCAAAAGGCTCCCATTCGTCATGCCCGAAATAAGCGTGGGTCGCGCCTGTAGCGAGCACGAGCGTGTCATAGGGCTGGCGCGATCCATTGCTGAGAATGACTTCACGTGCGTCAGTGTCTACACCTTCCACTTCGGCCATCAACGTGTTCACTTCCGGCCGATTGCGGAAGAGATAGCGTATAGGCCAAGCGATCTCCGAGGTAGATAGGGACGCCCCTGCGACTTGGTAAAGCAATGGCTGGAACAGATGATGATTGCGCCGATCAATGATCGTCACATCGACCTCGGTGCCAGCTAGCTCGTTGGCAACTTCGATCCCACCGAAGCCTGCCCCAATGATGACGACGTGATGTCGGTCTGTAGAGGTCCTTAACATGATCTGATCTCCTCTTAGTCAGCGGTTCAACGCTGACGCATGGTGTGCCATGTGTTCGCCGATGAAGCTGGCAATGAAGTAGTAGCTGTGGTCGTGGCCCGGCCGCAGGTTCAATGTCAGCGGATGCCCCGTTTCTTCACACACTTTGCGCAGCAGTTCGGGACGCAATTGACTTTCAATGAACTCATCGTTCAAGCCCTGGTCTACCAGTAACGGCAAACGTTCCCGTGCGGTACGGATCAATTCCACCGAGTCGTATTGCTTCCATGCCTCCTGATCACCGCCCAGGTAGGCTCCAAAGGCCTTTTGTCCCCAGGGCACTTGAGTGGGAGCCACGATGGGGGAGAAGGCAGATACGCTGCGATAACGGCCAGGATTGCGCAGGGCGATGACTAGAGCCCCATGTCCACCCATGGAATGGCCACTGATGCCGCGTTCCGTCGTTACAGGAAACTGCGCCTCGATACGTGCAGGCAACTCATGCACCACGTAGTCATACATCCGATAGTTCGCCGCCCAGGGCTCCTGTGTCGCATTGACATAGAAGCCTGCCCCTTGCCCGAGGTCATAGGCCGCATCGTTGGCAACACCTTCACCGCGAGGACTAGTATCCGGTGCGACAACGGCAATGCCATACTCAGCAGCGAAGCGCTGGACAGCGGACTTGGTGATGAAGTTTTGCTCCGTACAGGTGAGGCCCGATAGCCAGTAAAGCACCGGCACTTTGCCGTGCTGCGCCTGTGGAGGCAGATAGACACCGACCTTCATCGTGCAACCGAGTGTCGTCGATGCGTGCTGATAGACGTCCTGCCAGCCTTCAGAGCTGGCGTGATGTTCAATGCGTTCCATGTTGTTTCCAATATTCATAACTGCGCAGCCATTGCGCACCAAGACAGCTGCGCTGTCAGGAGGATTTCACTTCTGCTGCCGGGTCGCCGTGGGCGTGCCTAATCCTGCGGACCGTCCACCAGATGGCCAGCATCACCACAGGCACCAGGACAGCCGTTACTGGCGCAACCACGTCGTGAATGACGGGAATGCCTTTGAGCAGATAGCCCAGCAGACTCACGACGTAATAAGAAATTGCCGCGACCGACAGACCTTCAACCGTTTGCTGAAGGCGCAGCTGCATCTTGGCCCGGTCATTCATCGACGCGAGTAGGTCCCGATTTTGTCGTTCGAGCTCAACGTCTATCCAGGAACGCAGTAGCGAAATGGATCGATTCAACTTGTCTGAGAGCTTTGCCTGGCGCTCCTTTACGGACTGGCAGGTCCGCATCGCTGGAGCGATGCGACGCTGTAGAAAATCTGCCCATGTGCAGTAACCGGACACTGCCTCTTCCGAAAGAGAAGCCAGTCTTTCCTCGACGATCTCGTAGTAAGCACGGCTTGCGCCAAAACGATAGAGGTTTGCCGCAACACCGGCTTCCAGTTCCGCAGCTAGGCGAGTCAATTCGGCCAGCAAAACGTCACTGTCCCTCCGTCCGGCCAAACTGGTGCACATCTCGTCTGTGATGGCTGCCAGTCTTGACTCCATGCGTCGAAGTTCGTGCGTCATCGAACGAGTCAACGGAAGGGATAACAATGCCAACGTCCGATAAGTCTCTATCTCCAACAGACGTTGAGAAAGTGCTCCAGCACGCGCAGGATTCAAATCTCGAGCGAGTATGAGAATGTGCGTTAGACCATCCTCATCCTGACGAAAGTCGGTCAAGACAGCGGCAGAGCCATTCTCCACCAGCGAGTAGCACAAGCTGGCTGGATCAAAGCGCTCAGCTTCCTTCTCAGTTTCCGAAGTCCATGGAAGTAGCCTCAAGCTAATGCCGGACACCACCGGACCGGGAGGAACAAATCCGTGCTTGAAGGGGTTTGCACCGCATGGCTCACCACTCTCAGCATCCAGCGCTGCGCACCAGAGGTACGTAGAAAATTCAGTGTGTTTTTCGCAGTGCAGATCTCCCTCGTCCCATGTCAATCCGTGAAGAGGAGTGGCATGATCGGGCTCTGCAACGCCGAAGCGATGAGACAGCTCACTCATCGCAGCTTGGTCCTTTGCAGCGTCGCCTTCGGTCATGAAGGCGAACTGCAATATGCCCCGAGGGGCTTCTATCAGCAGATGTGGGCGCGCATGCACTTCACCGACCGCAGCATCACGATCGGCATAAGCTGGCATGCCATACACGGTGGCGGTGTGAGTGGGTTCTGCGGTCGCATTGACGTTTGCTGGATCTTTCATACCGACCTCATCTCTCATAGTTTGAAAATCACCACGCTTCACATTTATTGCCCAGGACCAAGCACAAGGTGCGTGGCCATGGGCCAGTCTTCAGATGCTTCATGCTCTGGGATTTGGCCGGTACCGGCGCTACAAGTAGACCCAGTACCGGCTTTGTCAGAGCTATTTCAGCTTAGATGAAGGTGTAAGAGCAGACCTTGTTGCCAGCGGGATCGCGCAGATACGCCGCATAAGCGCCAGGCAGATGTCCGCGAGGACCAGGTTGACCCTCGTCAGTGCCACCAGCTGCAAGGCCGGCTGCATGGAAAGCATCCACTTCAGCAGGAGAGGCAGCTGCGAAGCCTACTGTCACGCCATTGCTGGAGGGAGCTTCGCCATTGCCGGGGCGGGCAATGATGAAGGCTGGCTTTTCGCGGCCATAGAGTACCCAGCCATTGCCGAAAGGACCGAGGTTATTGATGCCGAGAGCACCCAGCGCTGCATCGTAAAACGCGGCCGACTTTTGAACATCGGCTGCACCGATAAAGACGTGGGAGAAAATGCCGTCACCGGAGATAACAGGAGTAGACATGGAAGTTTTCCTTGATATTTGCTGTTGAAAAGATCGTTATTGATCCGTGGGTTAGTAATGAATCACGGTACGAATCGACTTGCCTTCATGCATCAGGTCGAAGGCTTTGTTGATGTCGTCCAGACCCATGGTGTGGGTGACGAACGGGGCGAGATCAATCTCACCTTTCATCGCGTCCTCCACCATGCCGGGAAGTTGGGTGCGTCCCTTGACGCCACCAAAAGCGGAGCCCTTCCAGGTACGACCAGTGACCAACTGGAATGGGCGGGTCGAGATTTCCTTGCCGGCACCTGCCACGCCGATGACGATCGATTGGCCCCAGCCACGGTGGGCTGCTTCCAATGCGGAACGCATCACATTGACGTTGCCAATGCACTCGAAAGTGTGATCAACCCCCCAGCCAGTCATTTCGATAAGCACTTCGTGAATTGGCTTCTCGAAGTCTTTCGGGTTGATGCATTCGGTCGCCCCGAAGGTACGAGCCAGCTCAAACTTGGCAGGATTCGTGTCGATGGCGATGATGCGACCCGCTTTGGCTTGGCGTGCCCCCTGAATAGCTGCCAGACCAATACCGCCCAAGCCGAAGATAGCGACGGAATCACCTGGCTGCACCTTGGCCGTGTTGTGCACAGCGCCGATGCCGGTGGTAACACCGCAACCGAGCAAGCAGACATGCTCCGGATTCGCGTCCGGGTTGATTTTGGCCAGCGAGACTTCGGCGACGACTGTGTATTCGCTGAAGGTCGAGCAGCCCATGTAGTGATAAAGCGGCTGACCGTTGTACGAAAAACGGGTCGTACCATCGGGCATCAGGCCCTTGCCCTGTGTGGCGCGAACGGCGACGCACAGGTTGGTCTTCCCCGACTTGCAGAACAGGCACTCGCCGCATTCGGCTGTATAGAGCGGGATGACATGATCGCCAGGCTTCACGCTGGTGACACCTTCACCCACCTCCACGACGATGCCCGCGCCTTCATGACCCAACACGACCGGGAAGAGTCCTTCGGGGTCATCGCCCGACAGGGTGAAAGCGTCGGTATGGCAAACGCCAGTGTTCGTGATCTTGATGAGCACCTCGCCCTTACGCGGCGGCTCAACGTCGATCTCGACGATTTCCAGAGGCTTACCAGGCCCGAAGGCCACTGCTGCACGTGATTTCATGATGTTGTTTCCTTTACTAACTAAATTTGACGTCAGCGATGATGAATATTGAGCACATCAAGCGCCGCCAAGAACGCAACTGGCTTCGCGATCGCTGCAGTGCAAGGTGCCGTAGTAGGTGGTGATCTATGCCGAAGTATTCATGCGCGGTTCCTGTGGAGTTGCTCTGGAATCGAAGTATGTGATTTCGCAAAACTCTTGTATATGGAATTGTTTCGATTTATTAATTCCAATTTCTGGAATAATAAACACGCAGTGGAACCGACCAGGTGAGGCGCTCGTCATGAACAAGGAAATTGAACTGCTGCGTATCTTTCGAGTGGCGGCCGAAAGCAGCAGTTTTCGCGATGCGGCCGTCCGGCTCAGTACTTCCCCGCAAGGCGTTACACGCGCCATCCAGCAACTGGAGCAACACTACGGCGAGGTGTTGTTTCATAGAAGCACGCGCCAGGTACGCATCAGTGCGTTTGGTGAAGGTTTGTTAGACCAGGTGCGCCCCGCATTGGAGCGGTTCGAGGAACTCTGGCGAGTTCCTGGGCGTGACGAACAGACATCCCTCTCTGGCACGGTTCGCATCACGGCACCGCTCAGCTTAGGCACCCTGGCGGTTCTGCCTGCACTGGAGCGCGTGGCCGCGCGTCATCCCGCAATCACACTGGATGTCCGTCTGTCCGATCGCATCAGCAATACGGTTGAAGAAGGGATTGACGTTGGCGTCAGGCTCGGATTTATGCGCGATAGCCGCTTCGTCGCGCGAAAGGCCGCCGACATGAAATTTCCAATCGTTGCCGCACCGCATTTGATTAGAAAAGTTGGCGTACCTGACACCATTGATGCCCTCAGCAGACTGCCGACCACTGCGTCTATGGATCTCAATACCGGCCGCCCCTGGCCTTGGTATTTCAAAGCGGGACGCCAGTGGACACCCATTGCTGCCGCAATCGTCGTCGACAATGCCGACATGGAATTGGGGGCGGCGTTGGCAGGCATCGCCTTTGCACAACTGCCAGACTACGTAGTCGCCCCATACATTGCCAGCGGAAAGCTCGTGCGCGTGCTGGAGAAAGAAGAATCTTCAGCATGGGGTTTGTACGTTTATCGGCCGCAGCGCGGCCCGGTCTCGGGAAGAGTTCGGGCGGTATTTGATGAAATGCTGGCTGCCGTTAAATCGTTGCCGGCATTGAGGTGACACGCGACCAAGCGTCGTAGGGCATCAGCTTCGGAAAGCAAAGCACCGAGCCTTGGTGGCTCATTACGTATGCCCGAATTGTTAGTCGACCTTCTGCTCGCTTAAACTAGATGCAGATCGGTCGACCGTACAACTTAGTTGCTATTAAAGCCGGCTAAAGATTAGATATAAATGAATTGCCGGTACAAAACATCCAATTGACTACGGATTTCTTCCACGTGTTGCTCGTCACCAGCGTCGGTAAATTCGAGTAGTAATTGTTCCTTGGCAGTGATTTGGTCGCAAAGGTCGGACAAACTCTTGCAGAAAGCCTCGGAGTGAACTGTGGGTTCCTCCGCATTCGTCTCTTTTCCTGCCAGCTTTCGCACAGAAGAGGTCGGAGAGATTCCGTTTTCTTCGTTAAAGGCAATTTGAAGTTCCCTGCGCCGATTTGTCTCATCAATTGCTTGCTGCATCGCAGGAGTCATCGCATCCGCATACAAGATCGCTTTTCCGTTCTCATTCCGGGCGACTCGGCCTATCATCTGAATGAGCGCCTGGGCCGACCTCAGGAAGCCCGCACGGTCCGCATCGAGAATGGCTACCAATGACGCCTCGGGGATATCCAGCCCCTCGCGCAAAAGGCTCACGCCGATCAGAACATCAAACTCCCCAGCGCGCAGGCCATTGATGATTTCAACACGATCCTCCGCCTTGATGTCCGAATGCATGTAGCGCGCTCGGATTCCGCTGTCCGTCAAGAAATCCGTCAACTCTTCCGCGCCGACCTTTGTCAGCGTGGTCACGAGCACGCGGTCTTTTCTCTTCACGCACGTCGATATTTCGGCAAGCAGATCGTTCATGCGCCCGTCCGCCTTTCGCACCTCCACCTTGGGATCAAGCAGCCCTGTGGGCCGGATGATCTGCTCGACAACCCGGCCTTTCGATACCCTCAACTCGTATTCACCAGGAGTGGCCGAAACAAAGATGGTCTGTGGCTTGACCTTCTCGAATTCGCCAAAGTTCAATGGCCGGTTGTTCTTCGATGAAGGCAAACGGAACCCGTAATCGATCAACGTATCCTTGCGTGCCTGATCCCCCCGGTACATTGCGGATATCTGCGGCACCATGACGTGGGATTCATCAACGAACAGGAGCCCGTCTTTCGGCAGGTAATCCAGCAAGGTGATCGGAGGCGCAGCCGAGTCCCGGTCACTGAAGTAGCAGGAATAATTCTCCATCCCCGAGCAGTAGCCAAGCTCCCGCATCATCTCTACGTCGTTTGTGATCCGCTCGTACAGACGGTTGGCCTCGACCAAGCGATTGTCCCTGTTTAGTTGGGCAACGCGCTCTTCCATTTCAGCGAGAATCTTCTCGGACGCGGATTCGATCTTGTTCGTAGGTGTCGCGAAAAGCGTCTTTGGAGAAACCAAGTAGTGGTCAATTTTCCCCAGTGTTTTACCCGTAACAGGGTCTAGCCATTGAACAGACTCAACAGAGTCGTCCAGCAGTTCCACCCGAACCGCCCTGTGTTCTGAATCGGCAGGGAAAATATCAATCACCTCACCTCGAACTCGGAACGTTGCACGCTTGAGGGTGCGCTCAGTACGCTCATATTGCAGTAGAACCAGGCGACGAATCAGCTCCCGCTGATTTAGGTTGGCCCCAGGGGACAGAGCCATCTGCAGCGCTCGGTATGCATCTGGATCACCCAGGCCGTAGATTGAAGAAACCGAAGCAACGACAATCACGTCGCGGCGCTCAATCAAGGATTTGGTCGTGGATAGACGCAGACGCTCAAGATGATCATTGATCGCCGAGTCCTTTTGAATGAAGCGATCACTGCCCGGTATATAGACCTCGGGCTGGAAATAGTCATAGTAGGAAACAAAATACTCGACCGCATTTTCTGGGAAGAAATGCTTCATTTCACTATAAAGCTGCGCGGTCAATGTCTTGTTAGGAGCCAAGATCAATGTAGGCCGCTTCAGACGATGGATCACATTGGCCATCGTAAAGGTCTTGCCTGAGCCAGTGATCCCCTTCAGCGTTTGGTGTGTCGCACCTTCTTCTAGGTCAGATAGCAGGCGCGCTATCGCTTCTGGCTGGTCCCCCGCCGGCGTATAGTTGGAGTGCAGTATGAACATACCGGTTGACATGGAACATCTCCTAATTGAAGCACTTCAACTTGGCCTGATGCGTCAGCTATTTCAGAAGACCTATAGCAGTGCCAAACCGAGACGCGAATGGCGGTGATCCGGACGAGCCCCATGTGGGCCTAGGCGTCGCTCATGATAGCCCACACATGGGTCGATCTCCTAGTGCATCCTAGGAGTGCCACGACATTTGCGAGCAGCTTTCTGAGAGCTGTCTGTACCTGGGGCTGCATGCCTCATGAACCGTCGAGATCGAGCTGTGATTGGAGGCCCCGAGCTTGATGCGAAATGTGTGATGTACTTCCATTCACGATACGTGCCTTCGGCCCTAAAGATGCACGATTTCGACATTCGACCACTTGCCAGCAAGGTACTCGGCCACAAGTCTCCGATGGCAGTGATGGGGCCTGTCTTCGCTGCAAAGCAGGCAACTATTGTTAAGTTTTTCTTTATCAATTGATTCAATTTTTCTGGAGGACAGAGGGTGTGCAGAATTTTGTGTAAACGGACAATCAACCGCCGGCGCAAGCCGGCCTGTCCGTAAGCACAATGAGCACCAAGAAACACGACGTACCCGAAGAACTGCTGTCTGGCCTGCTGGCCAACTACAAGAAGCCCGAAGACCTCATCGGCGAGAACGGCCTGCTCAAGCAGTTGACCAAGCTGCTGGTGGAGCGAGCCCTAGACGCCGAACTGACCGAGCATCTGGGCCACGAACGCAACGAAGCGGTAGCCAACACCACTGGCAACACCCGCAATGGCAAGAGCAAGAAGACCCTCAAGGGCGATTTCGGCGAGTTGCCCATCGAGGTGCCACGTGACCGCCATGGCAGCTTCGAGCCCCAGCTCATCCCCAAGCACCAGACCCGCTGGGCCGGCTTCGACGACAAAATCATCTCGCTGTACGCCCGCGGCATGACGGTGCGCGAGATACAGGCCCACCTGGAGGAGATGTACGGCACCGAGGTCTCGCCCAGCCTGATTTCCTCGGTGACCGACGCCGTGGCCGATGAGGTCAAGACCTGGCAAGCCCGCCCGCTCGATGCAATCTACCCCATCGTCTATCTGGACTGCATCCATGTGAAGGTGCGCGAGGGCGCTGTGCGGGTCAAGGCGGTGTACTTGGCCATCGGCATCACCATGACGGGTGACAAGGAGGTGCTGGGCCTGTGGCTGGCGCAAACCGAGGGTGCCAAGTTCTGGCTGCAGGTCGTCACCGAACTTCGCAACCGGGGCGTGCAGGACGGGGTCTCCTCGTTTTCAGTGCAATAAGTGACGGTACGAAAAGCTAGCACTGGCGCGGAGGTGGTGTTGGTAGATCGTTGATTTCATTGACTTTCCTGTTCACTTTCAAATCTGCGATTCGTGGCGTCAAACCGTGGTCGGTTTCATCCATTGGTGCCAGTTATCGATGCATTTGGCCGCGAAGGCAGGATTTGGTCAGCATAGCGGTCAACCGGGAAGCGAAACACACCCCGCAAGTTGATGCTCTCCAGCCTGGTGGGCGCAATCTTCCCGATCAGTTCCGGTGGAATGACCTGGCGGCGGTTCGACCAGCGATCCAGGACCGCCTGCATCTGTGAGGTATTCCACGCCATCACGATGTTGGCCATCAGGCTCAACGCATCGGCCACAGCCTGCATTTCATCGACACGTTTGGCCTGCGCCGGGCTGATCCGGCCGGTATAAATGGCGCGCTTGAGGGCGTTAACAGCCTCGCCCCGATTGAGCACCCGGCGCAACTCGTTCCTGAAAGCGTCCTTGACAAAGTAGTCAGCCAAAAACGCCGTACGCAGCAACCGCCCCAATTGCACGCCAGCCTCATAGATTGGATCGCCCTGGGCGGCAGAACCGAACCGCGCAAGAGCTGCCACCGCACTGGCATGTCCGCTCATGACCGAGGCTGCCAGGTGCACCAGACTATCCCAATGCTTTTCGATCAAAGCGACGTCGACATTGGCTTCGCACACCGCAGCGATTTCTGCGGGCACTTTGGTGCCGCGTGGCACAAAGAGGTGGCGCTGTTTGAGTTCCTTCAACCGCGGGCAAAGATCAAAACCAAGCAAACGGGCATGTGACATGGCAAAGTCGGTGTAGCCATGGGTATCCACAGCAAGCTGGCTGGTCTCCAGCTTTTCTTGGCGGATGACACCTTCAATGGCCACGCCCGCCTGGCGCTCATTGAGCACAAAGGGCTGCGCATGGAAGATGCCCCACCGGTCTTTTACATGGGAGTAGATTCCAATGGAAGGTGTGTTGCGCCGAGGATCAAGCCGGGCTTGCCACACCCGTTTGGTGGTCTCCATGGTCATCATGTCAGAAGATGCCAAATCGGACCGCCCCCAGGTGGCGGCAATCGGGTGTCGCTGCATGAATTCCAGCACAGCCTGGCAGGCCTGGCTCAGACGCCGTTCGTCCCGCGCCCAGCGCATGGCCTGGCGAATGCTGGTGGCAGACAATTGCGGAATCATGCGCGCGCATTCGACCGCAGTCAGACTGGTGCCGTGGGCCATGATGCCGGCATAGACCATCAGCAGCTCGTCGGTAGAGCGCGGCTCACGTCCGAGCATGATCCAGCTAAAGCGCACCTGGGCGTCAACGGCCAGAATCACTTCCGGCAATTGAACCTCACCGATGCGGTGATCCAAAGCCGCGCGCAGCTTGGTCACTTCTGGGTCTTCGTCCTCTGCGGGCAATGGCGACAAATGGAGTTCATCATCCACGCGCAGTACGCCACTGCGGGCTGCAGCGGCCACCGCATCGACACCGGCAGTTACTCTGGCCAGCAAAGGCTTCAAGAAAGTGGCAGCCTTGCTGGGTAACGATAGACGGGCATAGTGTTTCTTGGACTCTGCCTGCCAACGCTCGTCCGTGAAGAACAAGCGCGCACGACCCCGAAAGCTCAGGCTGTGCTCAATCCAGACCGAGCCATTGCGCACCGCGCGGCGCAGGGCAAACAGGGTGGCCACCTCCAACGCCTGAAACGCCCGTTCCCGGTCTGGGCTGGAGATCGAAACCTGCCAGATCATTCCCAGACTTGGTGCCACCACTTCAACTGGCAGCTTTCTGGATCCTTTGAGATATAAAGCTTGCAGCTTGGCAAGGTACTCGATGGCAGGATGCTCGCCGGTGGCCTGCCAGGGCAGCTTTGCAATGGCGACGAGCAACGACCGCACGGGGCGAATTCCATCAATCAATCCCTCGCGGACCAGGGAGGCCCTGCTCGGTGGTTTGCGTTTCTGGGTTTCGGTGATCAAGGCTTCAAGACGGGCACGCAACTCAGCATCTGGCACCGCACCTTGCGCGCTCAAGGCAACAAGTTCGCCGAGCAGCGTTTTGTACATTGCGGCCCAATTGACGGTAGCGGGGACATCGGCGGCAGCCTGACGCCACAGATCGGCGATCCGGCGCTGCACCATAAGGATCAACTGGTCTGTGGTGGTGAACAGGCAATACCGAAGAAAGCATGCGACCTCCACGGTGCGCGCTGGCTCTTTGATCTTGGCTCCGGCTGAGGGCGGCCTGGAGACAAGTCGGCGCGCGTAGCGGCGCAAGATGAGATCGGGGATGTCTGCCAGGTGCTTATGAACGTCCAGCGTGTAAAGCAGGTCGATGCGCTCCAGTACCTCGCTGATTTGGCGGGTTGAGTGTTTCGCCGGTGCAGCCCATAGCCAACTCTGCTGGGTTTGTCCATCTGGGCGCAGCTCTGAAACTGAGGCTCGCCAGCGATCAAGTGTTGCTGGATCAACGCTGGCGGCGATGGCGGTGCCTGTTTCAACTTCAAGCTGGGCAAGTGCCGCCGCAATCAGTGTCCGAATTGCCCGCTCGTGCACGATCACCAGCTTGTTCTTGTACAGCCATTGACGCGCCCGCACGAGTAGCTGATCGCGGTCGGCGCAGCGCGCCACTTCGTCGCGCAGTTCACGTACCAGTGAGCGGCGCTGGTGCTCGCTCATCCACTGGAATCCAAGGACCGTGCAGGCTACTTGTTGGTGATCGAATAGCGTGCGCCCGCGTTCATACATGGCTCTCAGCGAGGCGACTTCTGGTGCTGCAATGCCAAGCTCGTTGCCAAGGTGGCGCCACAAGGCTACTGGAATTACCCGAAAGGCACCGAGCAAACGCCCACTCATGCGCAGGAAACCAATATGGAGCGCCAGACCAAGCTTGTGGGAATCACCTCGGCGTGCATTGATTGCGTCGCGCTCGGCACCATCGAAGGTGAAAAATGCCTTCATCTCGAAGTCGCTGATATCGCGGGGGAGCCCACGCATCCCCAAAAACGTTGTGTGCCAACCCTGCATCGTGAACCTCAAAAGTGGGAGGCCACCATACCCGTTTACAAAGCGAACAGGAAAGTCAATGAAATCAACGGTCTACCCAGACCACCCCCGCGCCAGTGCTAGCTTTGCGTACCGTCACTTATTGCACTGAAAACGAGGAGACCCCATGCTGGTGGCAGACAACTGCGGAATCATGCGCGCGCATTCGATGGCTGTCAGACTGGTGCCGTGGGCCATGATGCCGGCATAGACCATCAGCAGTTCCGCTGTTGACCGTGGTTCACGGCCGAGCATGATCCAGCTGAAGCGCACCTGGGCGTCAACGGCCAGAATCACTTCAGGCAATTGCACTTCGCCGATGCGGTGATCCAAAGCCGCCCGTAGCTTGGTGACTTCGGGGTCTTCGTCTTCGGCGGGTAAAACTGAGAGGTGGAGTTCATCGTCGACGCGCAGTACGCCACTGCGTGCCGCCGCAGCCACAGCATCGACACCTGCAGTTACCTTGGCCAACAATGGCTTCAGAAAGGTGGCCGCCTTGCCGGGCAGCGACAGACGGGCATAGTGCTTCTTGGACTCGTCCTTCCAACGTTCGTCCGTGAAGAACAGGCGTGCACGGCCCCTAAAACTCAAGCTGTGCTCGATCCAGACCGATCCATTGCGCACCGCGCGGCGCAGGGCAAACAAGGTGGCAACCTCCAATGCCCGAAACGCCCGTTCCCGGTCTGGGCTGGATATGGCGGCTTGCCAGACCTTCCCCAGGCCTGGCGCGACAACGCCATCCGGCAACTTTCTGATGTTACTGGCGTAATAGGCGCTCAATTTCGTCAGGGCGTCGATGGTGGGATGCTCTCCGGTGGCTTGCCATGGAAGCTTTGCAATTGCCACAAGCAGTGAGCGTACGGGGCGAATGACATCAATCAATCCTTCGCGCACAAGGGAGGCCCGACTGGGTGGCTTGCGTTTCTGGGTTTCGATGACCAAGGCTTCAAGCCGTGCGCGCAGCTCGGCGTCCGGCACAGCGCCCTGGGCGCTCAAGGCCACGAGTTCGGCCAGTAGCGTTTTGTACATCGCCGCCCAGTTGACGGTGGCGGGGACCTCGGCAGCGGTCTGGCGCCACAGATCGGCAATCCGGCGCTGCACCATCAAAATCAACTGGTCCGTGGTGGTGAACAGGCAATACCGCAGAAAGCAGGCGACCTCCACGGTGCGCGCGGGTTCCTTGATCTTGGCGCCGGCAGACGGCGGCCGAGAGACTAGTCGGCGCGCGTAACGGCGCAAGATGAGATCGGGGATGTCGGTCAGGTGTTTATGAACGTCCAGCTCGTACAGCAGATCGATGCGTTCAAGTACCTCGCTGATTTGGCGGGTTGAGTGCTTGGCCGGCGCCGACCACAGCCAGCTTTGTTGGGTTTGTCCATCTGGGCGCAGCTCTGCAACCGAGGTTCGCCACCGATCAAGGGTTGCCGGATCGACGCTGGCGGCGATTGCAGCACCTGTCTCCGCTTCGAGCTGGGTGAGTGCGCTCGCAATCAAAGTCCGGATGGCCCGCTCGTGCACGATCACCAGCTTATTCTTGTACAGCCATTGGCGGGCCCTCCCGAGCAGTTGATCGCGGTCGGCGCAACGGGCCACTTCGTCCCGCAGTTCACGCACCAGGGAGCGGCGTTGGTGCTCGCTCATCCACCGAAAACCAAGGGCCGTGCACGCTACTTGCTGGTGATCGAACAGTGTCTTCTCCCGCCCGTACAGCGTGCGCAGCGAAGCCACATCAGGGGTGGCAATGCCAAGTTCCTCGCTCAAGTGGCGCCACAGGGCGACGGGAACCACCCGAAAGGCATACAGCAGGCGGCCACTCATGCGCAAAAACCCGATATGCAGCGCCAGACCGAGCTTGTGGGCGTCACCCCGGCGCGCATTGATTGCCTCGCGCTCTGCACCATCGAAGGTGAAAAACGCCTTCATCTCGAAGTCACTGATATCGCGGGGCAGCTCACGCATCCCCAAAAACGTCGTTTGCCAGTCCTGCATCGTGAACCCCATTAGTGGGAGGCCACGATACCCGTTTGAGAAGTGAACAGGAAAGCCAACAGAATCAACGATCTACCAACACCACCCCCGCGCCAGTGCTGGGTTTGCGTACCGCCAGTTATTGCACTGAAAACGAGGGGACCCCAGCTATCACGATGTGGGCTTTTGTTTTTGTGGCCCCATCAGCCAAAGCCGGGGCAGTCAATGTCGGAACGAGTGGCGTAGAAGCCAGAGCCTGCAGCCAGCGCCTACGTGTCGAATTCGTGTGCGCAGCATACTGAGTGTTCGTCATTTTTGTCTCCTCATTAGGGTGGTTGACGACAAAAGGGTTTGGCGCAAGCTCGAAGCTTGTCTGTGCCAAGCCAATTTAGGTTTTCAGGGTGAGGGCTCGTCGGCAATCAGGCTAGAAATGCCTTCACCAAATCGGATCTCAAAACGGTAGTCGGCCTGCTGTTCGAGCGAAACGGATACTGTGGTCATTTGGGTGATTTCGATAAGTTTGGGCGAATGTGCTCAAGGGGCATTCACCCTGATGGGCAGATCGGACTCAGCCCTCCTTACAACTCACTTCTTCAGTGAGCAGGTGTTGAAGCCGAAGATGGCATAGGGTGGACACCAGCCGATCAGGCCAGTGAGTAAGGGCACGACACCCAGGTAGCCCCACATGCCGATGGTGTTGGTAGCCGCACCCGCAATCAAGGCCAGCCCGATGAGGATGCGCAATGTGCGATCAATGCCGCCGACGTTCTTGGTCATGGTAATTCTCCAAAAGTAAAAATGGATGGCTAAATAGCCATGTGCGCACTTGATCAAAGTGCGTTCAAGGGGATCTTCAGGTACGCGACGCCGTTGTCTTCTTTGGGCGGCAGCTCGCCAGCGCGGATGTTCACTTGAACCGATGGAAGGATCAAGGTGGGCATCTCCAGGGTGGCATCGCGCTTCGTACGCATGGTCACGAATTCGTCTTCGCTCACGCCATCATGCACGTGGATGTTTTTAGCGCGCTGTTCCGCCACCGTCGTCTCGAAAGCCACCGGTCGGTCGTTGGGAGGGTAGTCGTGGCACATGAAGAGTCGTGTTTCTGGTGGCAGGCTCAGCAGCTTGCGGGTGGATGCGTAAAGCGCGCGGGCGTCGCCGCCTGGGAAGTCGCAACGCGCAGTGCCCACGTCTGGCATGAAGAGGGTGTCGCCCACAAACACCGCATCACCAAAGCGATAGGCAGCGCAGGCTGGCGTGTGACCTGGCACGAACATCACCTCACCAGACAACATGCCCAATGGGATGCTTTCTCCCTCCTGGAAAAGATGGTCGAACTGCGAGCCATCCTGTTTGAAACTCGGCTCCAGATTGAAAACGCCCTTGAACACCTTTTGAACTGCAGTGATGTTGCCACCAATGCCGATTTGGCCGCCGAGCTGCGCCCGCAAGTACGGTGCGGCCGAAAGGTGATCAGCGTGTGCGTGAGTTTCTAGGATCCATCGCACCTTGAGCTGATGGGTGCGCACATAGTCGATCACCTTGTCAGCAGAGGTATGCGTTGTGCGGCCCGATTTCGGGTCGTAGTCGAGCACTGAATCGATGATCGCTGCTTCGCTGCCTGGGCCGTTGTGCACAACATAGGACACCGTCCAGGTGGCGGGGTCGAACATTCCATGCACATGGGGCTGAGGGGTTGATGTCGGGGCGGTTGTCATGAGCGGCTCCTTTTTAAATAAGCTGAAGATAATATATTGACAGATAGTTTGTTTGTCAATATATTATTGCTATCGAATGAAAAGTCGTAGGCCACCACACCCCAGAAAGAAGCACCGATGAAGAACTCCGTGATGGACTTGGAACAAATGCAGTTGGCCGCGGACAGGGCCTGCCGAGTGATGAAGGTGCTGGCCAACCCAGACCGGCTGCTCATCCTGTGCCAACTCTCGCAGGGCGAACGCCGGGTTGGTGAGCTTGAAGAGTTGCTGGGCATCGTGCAGCCCACCTTGTCGCAGCAACTAACCGTGTTGCGCGATGAGGAACTGGTGAGCACCCGCCGTGAAGGCAAAAACATCCACTACGCATTGACCAGCCCCAAAGCGCTGGCCGTGATGCAGGTGCTGTACGAACAATTTTGTGTTTGTGAAACGGAGTGAGTCATGACGATTGATTGGGTCAATTTCACGCCCTGGGCTTCGCTGTCCGGCGGCATCCTGCTGGGCGTAGCCTCCGCCTTCTTCATCCTGGTCAATGGCCGGGTGCTAGGCATCAGCGGCATCCTGGGTGGCCTGTTACCACCTAAGCTGGGAGACGCCGGCTGGCGAATCGCCTTCCTGCTGGGCATGCTGGCCGCACCGCTCGTGTACGGCTTGCTGGCGCCTGCCGACTTTGTGCAGGCGCCACGCATCAACGCCGGTTTCCCTACCATCGTGGGCGCTGGACTACTGGTGGGTCTGGGCACCCGCTACGGCTCGGGCTGCACCAGCGGGCACGGCGTCTGCGGTCTTTCGCGCCTGTCACCCCGCTCACTGGTGGCCACACTCGCGTTCATGGGTGCGGGTTTCACCATGGTATTCGTGGTTCGCCACGTTCTGTAAGGAGCATCTACATGCACCGCATCACCGAGTTCTTTGTGGGCCTACTGTTCGGCCTGGGCCTGCTGCTCTCCGGCATGACCGACCCGGCAAAAGTGCTGGGCTTCCTCGACCTATTCGGCATTTGGGACCCTTCGTTGGCCTTCGTCATGGGAGGCGCGATTGCCGTGGGCTTTTTCGCCTTTGCGCTGGCGCGCAAGCGAACCACCAACTTCATGGGCGGTGCCCTGCACCTACCGAAGTCAACGCAGATCGACAAGCGCCTGCTCATCGGCGGCCTGACTTTTGGTGCGGGCTGGGGGCTGGCAGGTTTCTGCCCTGGTCCGGGTATCGTGTCAATGGGCTCGGGCGAATTGAAGGCTGCGGTTTTCGTGGCGGCCATGCTCTTGGGCATGGTAATTTTTGAAATCGCCGAGCGCGCAGGCTCGAGTCGACGTATGGGAGCGTGAGGTGACGCCTTTCAACGCCATACCCCCATACGACATCTTGTCGGTCATTGGGCAAATCTCTCCGGACGACCTTCAGGCGATTGCTGCCGCCGGCTTCAAATCCCTAGTCTGTAACCGTCCTGATGGTGAAAGCTCAGGGCAGTTCAGCTCACAGGATATTGCGACGGCTGCACACGCAGTTGGACTGAAGCTGGCCTATCTGCCCTTCGTCTCGGGTAGCGTTCGCGCGCAGGACGGACGCGATTTTGGTGACTTGCTGACACAGTTGCCTGGCCCTGTGCTGGCCTTCTGCCGCAACGGTACACGATCAGCCTTGCTTTGGGCGCTTTCGCAAGTGGGTTCAACGCCCTGGCCAGATCTCGTACATCGGGCCGCCCAGGCCGGATTCAACCTAACCAGTTTGGTACCACCCGTGCCGCCATCGAAGTCGTGATGTTTAACGCCTACGCAGGTATCTTTCGATGATCACAATGCCATCCTGGCGCCGCATGTTGCCTTCACTGCCTGTGTTGCAATGGGGGCGAGCGTACAACCGCGAGGCTCTGGTGAGTGATAGCGTGGCTGCACTCATCGTCACCATCATGTTGATCCCTCAGAGCCTCGCCTACGCCATGCTCGCGGGCTTGCCGCCCGAGGTGGGTCTTTACGCCAGCGTTGCGCCGCTACTGCTATATGCGGTGTTCGGTACCAGCCGCGTGCTTGCGGTGGGGCCGGTGGCGGTGGTCTCGCTCATGACAGCTGCTGCCATCGGACAACATGCCCCGGCTGGTACACCCGAATACTGGGCAGTAGCCATCACGCTGGCTTTTCTTTCGGGCCTGCTGCTGCTGTCCATGGGGTTGCTACGTCTTGGCTTTCTTGCCAACTTCCTCAGCCATCCGGTCATCTCAGGCTTCATTTCGGCATCGGGCATCCTGATCGCGGCCAGCCAGCTCAAGACGTTGATGGGTGTGAGCGCCGAAGGGCACAATTTCCTGGATCTGAGCCTGTCCTTGATGTCACAGCTCGGCCAGGTGCATGTGCTGACCCTGGCCATTGGAGCGGTAACCGTCGCATTTTTGTTCTGGGTGCGCAGCGGTCTCAAACCTTTGCTGCAGCGATTGGGCATGAAGCCGCGCGCGGCCGACGTGGCGGCCAAGACTGGGCCGGTGGCTGCCATCGCCGTGACAACGCTGCTCACCTGGGCGCTGGACTGGCAAGTTCAAGGCGTGAAGATCGTGGGCGCCGTGCCTCAGGGTTTACCGCCGTTCACGCTGCCTCTGTGGGATCTAGGCCTGTGGCAGGCGCTGCTAGTGCCGGCGCTGCTCATCAGCGTGGTCGGCTTTGTGGAGTCGGTATCGGTCGGGCAGACGCTAGCGGCCAAACGGCGCCAGCGCATCGAGCCCGACCAGGAGCTGGTAGCACTCGGGTCGAGCAACCTCTCGGCGGCCTTAACCGGTGGCTTCCCGGTCACGGGTGGCTTTGCACGCTCGGTAGTTAATTTTGACGCTGGGGCGCAAACACCCGCTGCCGGCGTATTCACCGCAGCCGGTATCACACTGGCCTCGATGTTTCTTACCCCCGTACTGTACTACCTGCCACAGGCTACGTTAGCCGCCACCATCGTGGTAGCGGTACTCTCGTTGGTGGATTTCAGCATCCTTCGCAAGACTTGGAACTACGCGAAGTCCGACTTTTCTGCAGTTGTGGCCACGCTGGTGACCACCCTCACTGTGGGCGTTGAGACTGGGCTGATTCTGGGGGTAGGAGTATCCCTGGCGCTCTATCTCTACCGCACCAGTCGCCCGCACATGGCCGAGGTGGGTCTTGTCGTCGGCTCCGAGCATTTCCGCAATGTGCAGCGCCATGCAGTGGCGGTGAGCCCACGGGTGCTGAGCCTGCGAGTGGACGAAAGCCTGTACTTCGCCAACTCACGCGCGCTGGAAGACCGCATCAACAGCACCGTTGCCAGCCGCCACGGGTTGGTGCACGTGATATTGCAGTGCTCGGCCATCAACGATATTGATGCGAGTGCACTGGAAAGCTTGGAAGCTATCGATCTGCGCTTACGCGGGGCTGGTGTGCGGCTCCATCTCTCAGAAGTCAAGGGCCCCGTGATGGACCGTTTGAGAAAAACCGAATTTCTGAATGGCCTCAGCGGGCAGGTGTTCCTTTCCCACTATCAAGCTATCGCAGAACTGGCGCCTGAATTGATCGCCTGATTGCCCCATGCGACATCTATCCGGCAAGGCCGCATAGCTGCATCAATAAGCCTTTTATAGAGAGACACGATGAACTACCTCAAAATTGGTACTCGCTTGGGATTGGCATTTGGCCTCCTTCTTTTGATCACGGCCTTGATTGCCACTTTCGGCGTTTGGCGTCTTTCGACCCTCAAAGAAGCCACCGTGCGCATTTCATCCATAGAAATTGAGCGCAATGAGTTAGCCATGAATTGGAAGGCCGCCATTGATTTGAACTGGGCACGAGCCTCAGCGGCGCTCAAAACATCGGATGCTGCGTACATCTCATCATTGGGCGCGGAGATGGCTGCCACCACCAAGGAGGTGACTGAAGGACAAAAGAAGTTGGAAGCGCTGATGGAGGGAGCCAAGAGCAAGGAGTTGTTGGCCAATGTGGCGGCGGCTCGCAAGACCTACCTCGCTGTACGGGCCAAGTTGCTGGAGCGCAAGAAAGCCGGAGAAGACGTTTTTGCACAGGTGGATAGCGAGTTACGCCCGCTGGCGCAGAACTACATTAACGCACTTGAAGCTGTCACTAAATACACCCATGACGAACTGATTGCGCTTGAGAAGTCTGTTCTGACGGCAGCTGTCACAAGCCAGTGGACGCTGGGCGTCGGTGCAGGAGTGTCCTTGCTGCTGGGGCTGCTGTTTGCCGTGTGGGCCACGCGTTCCATCACCACCCCGGTGCAGCGCGCGGTAGAGGCCGCAGAGGAAATCAGCCGGGGCAATTTGTCGATCGACATCGACGCCCAGGGTAAGAACGAGCCTGCCCGCCTGCTGCACGCCCTGGCGGAGATGCAGCAAAGCCTGTCGCGCATCGTGGGCCATGTGCGTGAAGGCTCTGAGAACGTGGAGACGGCCTCGTCAGAAATTGCCCAGGGCAACAACGACCTGAGTGCGCGCACAGAGCAACAAGCCAGTGCCTTGCAGCAGACCGCTGCATCCATGGAGCAACTCAATTCCACCGTGCGCCAGAATCCGGACAACGCCCGCCAAGCCAACCAATTGGCCATGAGCGCCTCTACGGTGGCCGTGCATGGCGGCGAGGTGGTGGGCCAGGTGGTTGAAACCATGAAGGGTATCAATGAGAGCTCACGCAAGATCAGCGACATCATAGCGTCATTGATGGCATTGCCTTCCAGACCAACATTCTTGCGCTGAACGCCGCCGTGGAAGCTGCTCGCGCGGGTGAGCAAGGCCGCGGCTTTGCCGTGGTGGCCAGTGAGGTCCGCAATCTGGCAGGCCGATCAGCCGACGCGGCCAAGGAAATCAAGAGTCTCATCACTGCCAGCGTAGAGCGGGTCGAACAAGGCACCGTGCTCGTTGATCAGGCGGGGGGCAACCATGACAGAAGTCGTCACCGCCATCCGTAGCGTGACCGATATCATGGGCGAGATCAGTGCTGCCAGCAACGAACAAAGCCAGGGCGTGAGCCAAGTGGGCGAAGCTGTGACACAGATGGACCAAGTCACTCAGCAGAACGCGGCCTTGGTGGAAGAAATGGCCGCAGCGGCTGGCAGCCTTAACGGCCAAGCGCAAGACTTGGTTAGCACCGTGGCGTTCTTCAAGTTGTCACCTGCCGATGAGCAACGCGCGCAGGCCCGCCGTGCACAGGCTGCGGCACCACGTGCGCACTTTGCGCCGACCCGCGTGGCTGCACCAGCAACTAAGGCCTTTGGTCGCATTGCAGATGATAGCGGGCACGGCGGCACCTCTTTGGGCGTGAATCTGGACAACGCCATTCAGTCCCATGCCAACTGGCGTGCCAGGTTGCGTACCGCTGTTGCTAAGAGAGAAACTCTTGATGCTGACACTCTTTTTAAAGACGATTGCTGTGATCTTGGCGAGTGGCTGTATGGCGCCGGTGGATCGAAATACGGCGGCAAGCCATCCTTTGTGAATCTGCTGGAATCGCATCGTCAATTTCACCAAGAAGCAGGTAAGGTGGCGCACCTGATCAACCAGGGTGCTTACGAAGAAGCCGAAAAACAGTTGGAGAACAACACGGGCTTCTCCAAAGCGTCCCAAAAATTGGGTACGGCCGTAATTCAGTTGGCCAAGGAGCTGAAGGTCAAGATGGCGGCTGCGTCCGCTCCCAAGGCGGCTGCGCCCGTGCGCCAAGCGCCGTTCAACAGTGCGGCCAAGCCTAAGGCGGCCGGAGGCGCAGATGGGGACTGGGAATCTTTTTAATGGGGTCGTCTCAGAAAACGGAAAATAAAGCACGCTAAGACGGTGGCAGCGGTCGCAATGGCCTGAACTTCCCCGCACCGACCTTGGCACTGCTGCGCCATAGGTAATCGCCGGTCAGGTTGATATGCTCCCACCCCAGCGGTGACAGATATTGCAGCAACGTGTCGTCCAGCGCCTTGCCGTGGGCACGCAAAGCACTGGTGGCACGCTCCAGATAGACCGTGTTCCACAACACGATGGCCGCCGTCACCAGATTGAGGCCGCTGGCCCGGTAGCGCTGCTGCTCAAAACTGCGGTCGCGGATTTCACCCAATCGGTAGAAAAAGACGGCCCTGGCCAGCGCGTTGCGCGCCTCGCCCTTATTCAGCCCCGCATGGACGCGGCGGCGCAGCTCCACGCTTTGCAGCCAATCCAGAATGAACAGCGTGCGCTCGATGCGCCCCAGCTCGCGCAGGGCGACGGCCAAGCCGTTTTGGCGCGGATAGCTGCCGAGCTTGCGCAGCATCAGCGAGGCCGTCACCGTGCCCTGCTTGATCGAAGTGGCCAGCCGTAGGATTTCATCCCAATGAGCGCGAATAGCCTTGATGTTCAGCCTGTCGCTGCTAATCATCGGCTTGAGTGCATCGTAGGCAGTATCGCCCTTGCGAATGAACAGCTTGGTGTCGCCCAGGTCGCGGATGCGCGGCGCGAACCGGAATCCCAGAAAGTGCATCAGGCCGAACACATGATCGGTGAAGCCCGCTGTGTCGGTGTAGTGTTCCTCGATACGCAAGTCAGACTCGTGGTACAGCAGGCCATCGAGCACATAGGTCGAGTCGCGCAAGCCGACGTTGACCACCTTGGCGCTGAAAGGCGCGTATTGGTCGGATATGTGAGTGTAGAAAGTCCGTCCTGGGCTGCTGCCATATTTCGGGTTGATGTGTCCCGTGCTCTCGGCCTTGCTACCAGTTCTGAAATTCTGGCCATCTGACGATGATGTGGTGCCATCGCCCCAGTTTTCGGCGAAAGGTTGTCGAAACTGCGCATTCACCAGCTCGGCCAGTGCCGTCGAATACGTTTCATCCCGGATGTGCCAAGCTTGCAGCCACGACAGTTTGGCGTAGGTCGTGCCAGGGCAGGACTCAGCCATTTTGGTGAGTCCAAGATTGATGCCATCAGCCAGGATAGTCGTCAGCAGCAAGGTTTTGTCCTTGGCCGTGTCGCCGGTCTTCAGGTGCGTGAAATGCCGGGTGAAGCCTGTCCACTCATCAACTTCCATCAGCAGTTCGGTAATTTTTACGTGTGGCAGCAGCATCGCCGACTGGTCGATTATGGCTTGTGCAGTCTCCGGCACTGCCGCGTCCAGCGGCGTGATCTTCAGGCCGGACTCGGTAATGATGGCATCCGGCAGATCATTGGCCGCAGCCATGCGGTTGACGGTGGCAAGCTGCAGTTCCAGCAATGCCAGTCGGCCGTGCAAATACTGATCGCAATCGGTGGCCACTGCTAGCGGCAATTCGTTGCCCAGCTTCAAGGTGGTGAATTTCTCGACCGGTACTAGGTACTCATCGAAGTCCTTGAACTGCCGCGAACCCTGCACCCAGACATCTCCTGAGCGCAGCGCGTTCTTCAGCTCCGACAGGGCGCACAGCTCGTAGTAACGCCGGTCAATGCCATCGTCCGTGAGCACCAATTTGGCCCAGCGCGGTTTGATGAATACGGTCGGCGCGTCGCCGGGCACCTTGCGGGCGTTGTCGCTATTCATATCGCGAAGCACCTCGATGGCATCGAGTACGCCCTTGGCGGCTGGCGCCGCCCGAAGCTTGAGTACGTCCAGGAACTGCGGCGCGTAACGGCGCAACGTAGCGTAGCTTTCACCGATGCGATGCAGAAAGTCGAAACTCTCCGGTTGCGCGAGCTTTTGCGCCTCCGTGACGCTGGCTGCGAAGGTATCCCACGGCATTACTGCCTCGATGGCGGCGAACGGATCGCCGCCGCTCTGTTTGGCTTCCAGCAAGGCTTGGCCGATGCGGCCATACATCCGCACCTTGTCATTGATCGCCTTACCGGAAGCCTGAAACTGCTGCTGATGCTTGTTTTTGGCGGCGTTAAATAGTTTGCCAATGATGCGGTCGTGCAGGTCGATGATTTCGTCGGTGACGGTAGCTATGCCTTCAATGGCCAGCGAAACCAGAGTGGCATAGCGTCGTTGCACCTCGAATTTGGCCAAGTCGGCGGGTGTCATCTGTCCGCCCTCTCGGGCGATCTTGAGCAGGCGGTTCTGGTGAACTTGTCGCTCGATGCCTGCGGGAAGGTCAAGCGCCTGCCAAGCCTTGAGGCGCTCGATATGTTCAAGCATATGCCGAGAGTTCGGCTTGATGGGCGACTGGCGCAGCCATGCCAGCCACGTCAATTTGCTGCCGTCCTTGCGCTTGAGAAGTTCATCTAGGCGCTGACGGTGGTGCGACAACAAAGAATCGGTCAACGCCGCGTAAATTCGCCGGTTGGCACGGGTGATGGCCTCGGCGCTCGCGCGCTCGATGGCATTCATGGCGGGCAGGATGATGCTCTGCCGCCGCAGGTTTTCGACAAGGGCGCTGGCCAGCACAATGCCTTTGTCGGTCTGCAAGGCCAGTTCGGTCAATGTATGGACGGCTTGCCGGTAGTGGCTCATGGTGAAGGGCTTGAATCCGAACACCGTTTGCAACTCAACCAAGTGCTCCCGCCGTGTCTGCTCGCGCTGACCATACTCGTTCCAGCTTTCCACTGGCACCTTGAGTTGTGCGGCCACCATGCGCAACAAGGGCTGAAACGGAAGCTCATCGATGCCCAAAAAGATGCCGGGAAATCGTAAGTAGCAAAGTTGCACAGCGAAGCCCAATCGATTTGCGGGGCCACGGTGCTGGCGGATGATCGACAGATCAGTCTCGTTGAACGTGTACTGCCGGATCAGTTCGTCTTTGGCATCTGGCAGTGCCAGTAGGCTTTCGCGTTCGGTGGCGGACAGGATTGAGCGGCGCGGCATGGTCAGTCCTCCCGCAGGTACTGGTACAGGGTTTCGCGGCTGATGCCGAAGTCACGGGCCACCAAGGTTTTTTGATCGCCAGCCGCGACTCGCCGTTTCAACTCGGTAATCTGTTCGCTGTTTAGCGATTTCTTTCGTCCCCGGTAGGCGCCACGCTGTTTGGCAAGCGCGATCCCCTCGCGCTGGCGTTCGCGGATCAGTGCGCGCTCGAACTCCGCAAAAGCCCCCATGACCGACAGCATCAGGTTGGCCATCGGTGAGTCATCGCCGGTGAACGCCAGCCCTTCTTTAACAAACTCCATGCGCACGCCTCGTTGTGTCAGCCCCTGAACGATGCGGCGCAGGTCATCAAGGTTGCGTGCCAGCCTGTCCATGCTGTGCACCACCACGGTATCACCCTCGCGGACGAAGGCCAGCAGCCTTTCAAGTTCGGGACGTTGCGTGTCCTTGCCGGAAGCCTTATCGGTGAAGACCTTACCGACATCGATTTGCTCCAGTTGCCGATCAGGGTTCTGGTCGAAGCTGCTGACGCGGACATAGCCAATGCGTTGACCTTGCAAGATGCCTCCAAAGGTGAAAGTGTCAGGATGAAATCTATTACCCTTGGCAGCTTGTGTCAATAAATGCAAACTGTAATTCTATTCTGACGTAGTTTGCGCCCAGCATCTGACATCAGGTTAGGGTATAGCCTTAACTGACACCACCTCCCAGGGCCTGATATAAAGCAACACTATCGACTAGGCGTTGTGCCTGGGCCGCAACCATATTGATCCGGATTGACTGTGCCTGTTGCTGCGCGATGAGCAGTTGCAGGTAGCTGGCCGCGCCCAGCCGGTATTGCCGCTCGACCGACTGCAAGGAGGCCTGTGCAGCCATATCAGCGGCAGCGAGGGCAGTCAAAGTTTGTGCATCGCTTTCCACCGCGCGCAGGGTGTCGGCGACGTTACGCAAAGACTCCAATACGACGCTCTGGTAATTGGCTGCGGCGGCATCAAAAGCGGCGAGCGCCGCTCTTTTTTCAGCGGGTAGCCCTGGATTAAAAAGAGGCTGGGTGAGCTGCGCAACCAGGCCCCACACTACCGAGCCACCACCGAACAGGGTACCGGTGGTCAGCGCTTGAGAGCCAAGGTTGGCGCTCAGGTTGATCTGTGGGTAGAGCTTGGCGACAGCCACACCATAGTCTGCATTGGCCGCATGCAACAGCGCCTCTGACGCCTGGATATCCGGTCGGCGGCGCACCAGTTCTGAGGGCACGACGAGCGGCATCTCGACGGGCAGAGTGAAATCGGCCAGAGTGAAGGCCGGGATGCCACCCGTGCCTGGGGCACGACCGGCTAGCACCGCCAGTAGATGTTCGGTTTGTTGCAGTTGTTTACGCAGCGCAGGCAGTTCTGCCCGCGTTTGCTCCGCCTGAGCTTGTAGGCTCAACGCTTCATCAGGTGAGGCCTGACCGATACGCACGCGTTCATGGGCTAGGCGCAGTTGCTCATCCTGCACGCGCAAAATGGCAGTAGTGGCTTCTAGTTGCGCGGCGAGGCGTGCTCGGGTAATGGCAGCGGTTGCCATGTTGCCGGCAAGGGCCAGGCGCGCAGCATTCAGTTCGAAGCGACGGTAGTCGGCGCGAGCAGCCAAGGCTTCGAGTGCGCGCCGGTTGCCGCCAGCCAGATCGAGGTTGTAATGCACGCCAACGCTGGCGTTGTAGAGGCTGAATTGACGTGCGTCTCCGCTCAACCCTTGGCTACTGGGACTCATTTGCTGGCGCTGAGATCCCAGTGCGACATCTACCTGTGGATATTGCGTCGAGCCCGCCTGTGCGGCAAGAAGCTCCTGCGCCTGTCGCAAATTGGCGCTGATGCTCGCCAGCGTCGGGCTGACATGGAAAGCTTCGTTGATCAGTCCGTCGAGTGTGGATGAACCCAAGCTTTGCCACCATTGCGTTTCGATCGGAAGCCCTTCGACTAGACGTTGTGTTTCGCCGAACTGCGTGGGAGCGGACGCGGTTCTATCAGCCACCGGTGTTGCAGTGTAGCGAGCCACATCGGGTGCGGTGGGACGCTGAAAATCAGGGCCGGCGGCGCAACCGGCCAGACCGGCGGTGACCAGACCAGCTACCAGGTAAGTTGCCGCAAGCCGTCTTTCGAGGCTGATGGGGCGCTGGCATGTTTTAGCGTGCTCCATAAAAATGCTCCACGAAAGGTTTACGGAAAGCTTGGTGGCAGCCCAAGCAGCTTTCCTGCACGTGGGCGAATGATTGGATCACCGCCTTGCCGTCGCTGCTCGCAGCAGCCAGCTTCATGGCCAGCGCCGCCTCGTGAGTCTGCGCGTCAAAGTTTGTGAACTTGGTCGCATCAGCGCCGAGGTAAGCAAGGATGCGCATTTTTTCAGTAAGCGGTGGCTCGGGGTGTGCAGCAACTTTTGGGGCGAGCTGAACGACCTGAACCCATTCCTCCTGCGAAATCGCACCGGTAATAGCCTGCATGTTGCGCCCGAGTTCCTGCATGATCTTGCGTAGCGCCAGTGGCTCAACCTGGGTAGCGTCACCAGCCCAAGCTGGCAACTGAAAACCCCATAAAAGCAGGCAGGCCGTAACGGTCAGGGTGATAGTTCCAAATGCGTGGCTGTGTTTGCGGTGGGTCATGAAATTCTCCTGTAATTCAATCGTTCTCTCATTCGAACTCCCGCCCTTCGCCAGCTTCCTCATGGGTCACACCGTCGCGGATGTGGTAGATGCGCTTGAAAGTGGGGATGATCTTTTCGTCATGGGTGACGACGATGATGGCGGTCTCGAACTTCCGAGCCATGTCATTGAGGATGCGGATTACAGCCATGGCGCGCTCACTGTCTAGTGGAGCTGTGGGCTCATCAGCCAGGATCACCGGAGGGCGATTGACCAAACCTCGCGCAATGGCGACCCGTTGCTGCTCGCCACCGGAGAGTTGCGAGGGCATGGCGCGAGCCCGGTGTTGCACATCGAGCGCGGTGAGCAGTTCCAGTGCCTTCGCGCGCGACTCCCCATTCGCGACGCCTGCGAGCATCGGCAGTAGCGCCACGTTGTCGGTGACATCGAGAAACGGAATCAGGTATGGTGCCTGGAAAACGAAACCGATCTTGTCGCGCCGCAAGGCGCGCAAGTCGCGGACTTTCCAGCCATCGTCGTAGATCACTTCATCGCCCAGCGTCATGCGACCGGCGGTCGGATCAATCACCGCGCCCAGACATTTGAGCAGCGTGCTCTTGCCGGACCCGGAAGGGCCAATCAGGCCCACCACCTCGCCGGGTGCCACCTGCATGTCCACGCCTTTCAAGGCATTGACCGCGGTATCGCCCTCGCCATAACGTTTTCTCAAACCTTCGATGCGAATGCCTTTGCCACTCATCTCAACCTCCAATGGCTTCGGCCGGGTCGACCTTGAGTGCCATGCGAATGGCGACGATGCTGGCTAGAACGCAGATCACGAGCACGGCGAAAAAACCGGCGATGGAGTCGAACGGCATCAGCAGTACGTACTTGGGAAACAGGGGCGCTGAGAAAGTGGCTGTGATCTTGCCGACCACGAAACCAATCACGCCCAGGGCGAGCGCCTGCTGCATGATCATCGCGGCGATGGTTCGGTTGCGTGTGCCGATGAGCTTCAACACCGCGATCTCGCGGATTTTGTCCATCGTCAGCGAATAGATGATGAAGGCAACGATGGCCGCGCTAACGATGGCCAGAATCACCAAGAACATGCCGATCTGCTTGGCCGACGTGGCGATCAACTTGCCGACGAGGATGTCTTCCATCTGTGCCCGTGTGTAGACCGTCAAACGTTTCCAGCGCCGGATGGATTCGGCAACCTCGTCCGGCGCATGACCAGGTTTCAGAGTGACCAGCACTGCATTGACGAACGCGTTGGTGCTCTGTGAAGCAATCACGGCATCCAGCAAACCAGTAACACCGGGTCGATTGAAGGCCGGGTTGGCTTCGGTGCGACGCCGGCTTTGCCAAATGGGGGTCCCCTCGTTTTCAGTGCAATAACTGGCGGTACGCAAACCCAGCACTGGCGCGGGGGTGGTGTTGGTAGATCGTTGATTCTGTTGGCTTTCCTGTTCACTTCTCAAACGGGTATCGTGGCCTCCCACTAATGGGGTTCACGATGCAGGACTGGCAAACGACGTTTTTGGGGATGCGTGAGCTGCCCCGCGATATCAGTGACTTCGAGATGAAGGCGTTTTTCACCTTCGATGGTGCAGAGCGCGAGGCAATCAATGCGCGCCGGGGTGACGCCCACAAGCTCGGTCTGGCGCTGCATATCGGGTTTTTGCGCATGAGTGGCCGCCTGCTGTATGCCTTTCGGGTGGTTCCCGTCGCCCTGTGGCGCCACTTGAGCGAGGAACTTGGCATTGCCACCCCTGATGTGGCTTCGCTGCGCACGCTGTACGGGCGGGAGAAGACACTGTTCGATCACCAGCAAGTAGCGTGCACGGCCCTTGGTTTTCGGTGGATGAGCGAGCACCAACGCCGCTCCCTGGTGCGTGAACTGCGGGACGAAGTGGCCCGTTGCGCCGACCGCGATCAACTGCTCGGGAGGGCCCGCCAATGGCTGTACAAGAATAAGCTGGTGATCGTGCACGAGCGGGCCATCCGGACTTTGATTGCGAGCGCACTCACCCAGCTCGAAGCGGAGACAGGTGCTGCAATCGCCGCCAGCGTCGATCCGGCAACCCTTGATCGGTGGCGAACCTCGGTTGCAGAGCTGCGCCCAGATGGACAAACCCAACAAAGCTGGCTGTGGTCGGCGCCGGCCAAGCACTCAACCCGCCAAATCAGCGAGGTACTTGAACGCATCGATCTGCTGTACGAGCTGGACGTTCATAAACACCTGACCGACATCCCCGATCTCATCTTGCGCCGTTACGCGCGCCGACTAGTCTCTCGGCCGCCGTCTGCCGGCGCCAAGATCAAGGAACCCGCGCGCACCGTGGAGGTCGCCTGCTTTCTGCGGTATTGCCTGTTCACCACCACGGACCAGTTGATTTTGATGGTGCAGCGCCGGATTGCCGATCTGTGGCGCCAGACCGCTGCCGAGGTCCCCGCCACCGTCAACTGGGCGGCGATGTACAAAACGCTACTGGCCGAACTCGTGGCCTTGAGCGCCCAGGGCGCTGTGCCGGACGCCGAGCTGCGCGCACGGCTTGAAGCCTTGGTCATCGAAACCCAGAAACGCAAGCCACCCAGTCGGGCCTCCCTTGTGCGCGAAGGATTGATTGATGTCATTCGCCCCGTACGCTCACTGCTTGTGGCAATTGCAAAGCTTCCATGGCAAGCCACCGGAGAGCATCCCACCATCGACGCCCTGACGAAATTGAGCGCCTATTACGCCAGTAACATCAGAAAGTTGCCGGATGGCGTTGTCGCGCCAGGCCTGGGGAAGGTCTGGCAAGCCGCCATATCCAGCCCAGACCGGGAACGGGCGTTTCGGGCATTGGAGGTTGCCACCTTGTTTGCCCTGCGCCGCGCGGTGCGCAATGGATCGGTCTGGATCGAGCACAGCTTGAGTTTTAGGGGCCGTGCACGCCTGTTCTTCACGGACGAACGTTGGAAGGACGAGTCCAAGAAGCACTATGCCCGTCTGTCGCTGCCCGGCAAGGCGGCCACCTTTCTGAAGCCATTGTTGGCCAAGGTAACTGCAGGTGTCGATGCTGTGGCTGCGGCGGCACGCAGTGGCGTACTGCGCGTCGACGATGAACTCCACCTCTCAGTTTTACCCGCCGAAGACGAAGACCCCGAAGTCACCAAGCTACGGGCGGCTTTGGATCACCGCATCGGCGAAGTGCAATTGCCTGAAGTGATTCTGGCCGTTGACGCCCAGGTGCGCTTCAGCTGGATCATGCTCGGCCGTGAACCACGGTCAACAGCGGAACTGCTGATGGTCTATGCCGGCATCATGGCCCACGGCACCAGTCTGACAGCCATCGAATGCGCGCGCATGATTCCGCAGTTGTCTGCCACCAGCATCCGCCAGGCCATGCGCTGGGCACGGGACGAACGCCGTCTGAGTCAGGCTTGCCAGGCGGTGCTGGAGTTTATGCAACGCCACCCGATCGCCACCACTTGGGGCCGTTCAGACCTGGCGTCTTCTGACATGATGAGCATGGAGACAACCAAGCGGGTATGGCAGGCCCGGCTTGATCCCCGGCGCAACACGCCCTCCATTGGCATCTACTCCCATGTACGCGACCGCTGGGGAATCTTTCACGCACAGCCCTTCGTGCTCAATGAGCGCCAAGCTGGCGTGGCCATTGAAGGCGTCATACGTCAGGAACGCCTTGAAACCAGCCAACTGGCGGTGGACACCCACGGCTACACCGATTTTGCGATGGCACTGGCCCGGTTGTTGGGCTTTGATCTTTGCCCGCGGTTGAAGGAATTGAAACAACGCCACCTGTTCGTGCCTCGCGGCGCCAAGGTGCCAGCCGAAATAGCTGCGGTGTGCGAGGCCAATGTTGACGTTGCCCTGATCGAAAAGCATTGGGACAGCCTGGTGCATCTGGCGGCTTCGGTCATGAGTGGTCACGCCAGTGCGGTGGCAGCACTGGCGCGGTTTGGCTCTGCTGCCCAGGGTGACCCCATCTATGACGCTGGCGTGCAATTGGGACGTTTGCTGCGAACCGCGTTCCTTGCCGACTACTTTGTTAAGGACGCTTTCAGGAATGAATTGCGCCGGGTGCTCAACCGGGGGAGGCGGTCAACGCCCTCAAGCGCGCCATTTACACCGGCCGGATCAGCCCGGCACAGGCCAAACGTGTGGACGAAATGCAGGCTGTGGCCGACGCGTTGAGTCTGCTGGCCAACATCGTCATGGCGTGGAACACGTCACAAATGCAGGCTGTTCTGGATCGCTGGTCGAACCGCCGCCAGGCCATTCCGCCGGAACTGATCGGAAAAATTGCTCCCACCAGGCTGGAAAGCATCAACCTGCGAGGCGTGTTCCGCTTTCCTGTTGACCGTTATGCCGACCAAATCCTGCCCTCGCGGCAGGGAGCACCGATAACTGGCACCAACGGATGAAACCGATCACGGTTTGACGCCACGAATCCCGGATTTGAAGGTGAACAGGAAAGCCAACAGAATCAACGATCTACCAACACCACCCCCGCGCCAGTGCTGGGTTTGCGTACCGCCAGTTATTGCACTGAAAACGAGGGGACCCCGACGTGGCCGAGCAGAAATTGGCCCTTGTACTGGAAGCGACGGAACTGCAGTCCCGGCAAGAGCAGTTCGCTGCAGAAAAGCAGCGCTTTGCAGAACGCGCCTCGGCCCTCGAGTCAGCCATGTTCGCCAAAGACCAACAAATCCTCCAACTTGGACGTCAGCTGGAAGAGCTCAAGCACATGCTTCATGCCAAGACCGAGGAGGCGGAATTGCTGCGCTCGGATCTCTCCAAGCAGCGCATAGCAATGGATGCCATGCGTCAGTTCACCCAGGTCAAGGACGAAGAGCACCGCAAGGAGCGTGAGCGCATCGAAGAGCGAGCAAAGACGCAGGAGCATCGCTTGTTGGCGGAAATCGACCGTGCTCGCCAAGCTACCAAATCGGCGGAGGCCCAGTTGGACGCTCAAGAGAAGCTGGTTGCAAAGCAATTCGCTGAATGCGATGAGCGAGCAAGGGTGCTTGACGACAAATTGCTTGTTACGCAAGAAGAAAAAGCCGTTGTTTTGAAGGATCTGTTGAAAGCCAACGCCCTGCTGCAGCGGCTGCAGTCAGAAGTCGTTGCCGTTCAAGGGGCTGAATTACATCAGCGCAATGGGAGGCTGCGGGCAAAAGCGCCCATCATTCCCCTGAAAAAACGCTTGAAAAAATGACTTTCATCAACGCTGTTCCATTGACTTGCGGTGATCTGTATGACGCACCGAGGCAGTTTCTTGTCATAGTCCCAAATTGGTACTAAAATATCCCATGCGAATCATCGCCCTGTCCACGTTGCGAGAATATTGGGAGCAACACCCCAAGGCCAAGGAGCCTCTGCAGGGCTGGTATGCCGAAGCCCTTCGCGCCAACTGGAAGACTCCGGCGGACATAAAGGCGCAGTATCGCAATGCCAGCTTTGTCGGTAACAACCGGGTGGTGTTCAACATCAAGGGCAACGATTACCGTCTGGTGGTGGCCGTCATGTACCGCGCAGGTGCCCTTTTTGTGAAGTTTGTCGGTACGCACAAAGAGTATGACCAGATCGACGTGACTATCGTGGAGCGCAAATCATGAAGTATCAACTCCAACCCATCCGCACCAACGCCGACTACAAGGCAGCTCTGAAAGCCGCCGAAGCCTTCTTTGATGCAGCAGCAGAACCCTCTCCCGGCAGCAACGAGGAGGCTGTGTTCGAGGCCCTGGTGACACTGATCGAAGCCTACGAGAAGAAGCACTACCCCATTGAGTTGCCGACCCCCATCGATGCCATCAAATTCAGGATGGAACAAGGCGGCATGACGGTCGCCGACATGGCTCCTTACATTGGGCCAAGCAACCGCGTCTACGAGGTCCTCAAGGGCACCCGAAAGCTCTCCGTGACAATGATCCGTCGTCTGATGACCTTGGGTATTCCAGCAGATGTTTTGATCGGTCAAGAACCACCCGCGCATGCCTGATGCGCTTCCCGCCGCGTGTACCGCATAGTCTGTTGCCCCGTAGTTCCGTACACCGTCCTGTCGCTAGCTAGCCCCTACGGGTGCCCAGATTCTGCTGTCTGTGGACACCCTGGGGTAAGCGTCCGGGCACCCCACCCTGATCTACCGCTGGAAGTCGCAGAGGTGGAGTGACCCCTACGTTTTGGAGCCGCAGCAAGCTTCGTCGCCACCGGCCTGGATTGGAGGGCACGGCACCGAACCGAACGAGCAGAACACACAACAATGGCCCGGTTTTGGGCGCAAGACCGTGTGGCAACTTTCGCACTCGTAGAACCATTGGCACGCGTCCGTCGGCATTGTTTCGTTCTTGGCATGCCCACACTCAGGGCACGTCAGAACAGAGTCCAAGATCAAATCCATTACGGCTTTGCCGGGGCAACAGATGACGGGAATCCAGCTTCCGTGGTGGCCTTGGTCAGCACGTCCACCTTGACCTTGGTGTCATCAAAGACCACCGTGGTCTCTCGTTTGGCCAGGTTGGATTTGACGCCAATGACTCCGTCGATCTGGGTCAGTGCCTTCTTCACCGTGATGGGGCAAGTGGCACAACTCATGCCGGGCACCGACAGAGTGACGCTTTGTTGGGCAGCCCAGCCGGGCGTCAGCAGCAAGAGTGCTGCAGTGGTCATGATCAACCGCTTCATGTCGGAGCCTTTCATCAGTAGAACCAGTGGGCGAACAGGGGGAACACCAGCGCGGCCACCAGCAACAGGGTCACCAGGGCAAACAGCACCTTGTAGGAGAGGCTGACCATCGGCCGCTGACATACCTGTCCCGCTTCACAGGCCACAACCGGGCGCCATATCCGGCGCGCCGCAAAGATCAAGGCGATAGTGGCTGCACCAATGAACAGTGGTTGGTACGGCTCCAGCAGCGTCAACGTGCTGATCCATGCTCCAGAGATGCCCAGCATGATCAGCACCAGAGGGCCAAGGCAGCAGGCGGACGCAAGGAGCGCGGACAGGCCACCCGCGATCAAGGCCTTTCCACCGCCAGTGGCACGGGCAGAAATGTCTGTAGATTTTGTTGACATGGCTTAAGCTTAGTCCCGTACATTGGTACGGAGTCAAGCACCATGAGCCTTCCTCTTCCGCATGCCCACCCCGGCTTGACCATTGGTGATCTGGCCAAGGCGGCCGGTGTCAATGTAGAGACCATACGGTTCTACCAACGCAAGGAGCTGATGCCCGAGCCAGAACGGCCCCAGGGCAGCATTCGGCGATATGACCAGAATGACCTATCGCGATTGCATTTCATCAAGACTGCGAAGCGGCTGGGGTTCAGCCTGGATGAGACCGCGCAGTTGCTGCAACTCGACGATGGTGCGAGCTGCGCTCAAGCCCGTACACACGCAGAGTCCAAGCTCGCCGAAGTTCAACTCAAGCTTGCAGACCTGCACCGAATGGAAGCCGTACTCTCTGAACTGATCGATCTCTGCAGTTCTGGGAGAGGCAAAGTCCGTTGCCCGCTGATTGCGGCAATGGAGAGGCAGTCGCCTCCGCTACAGATTTGAAGCAGTGGTGGACTGCCAGCGATGTGGCAAAAGATCATGGATGCGGCTGGCGCGCTGCATGGGCAGACGTGCCATCACATCGCGCAGGTAGGCGTAGGGGTCATGCCCGTTCATGCGCGCTGACTGGATCAAGCTCATGACGGCGGCGGCGCGTTGGCCCGCGCGCAGGCTGCCAGCGAAGAGCCAGTTGTTGCGACCAATGGCAATGGGCCGGATCTGGTTCTCGATCCAGTTGTTGTCCAAAGGCAGTTGCCCATCGTCGACGAACCGGGTCAACGCCACCCAGCGCCGCAGGCTGTAGTCCAGCGCCTTGGCGCTCGCTGAACCTTCGGGCACCTTCTGGCGTTGCAGCAGCATCCACTGGTGCAAGGCATCGAGCAGCGGCTTCGTTTGTTGTTGCCGGATGGCCCGGCGCTGATCGGCGCTGAGCTCCTTGACCTCGCGCTCGATTTCGTAGACCCGACCGAACTGCTGCAGCGCGAACTCGGCGATCTGGCTCTGGTTAGCTGCATGCAGATCGAAGAACTTGCGCCGCGCGTGCGCCAGGCAACCGACCTCGGTCACGCCGCTGGCGATCAAGGCTTTGTAGCCGCTGAAGTCGTCACAGGTGAGGCTGCCTCTCCAGTCGCCCAGGAAGCGCCGGGCATGTTCGCCCGAGCGTGATTCGCAGAAGTCGTAGACGATCACCTTGGTGTTCTCGAAGGCACCCGTGGCATAGGCCCAGAGGTAGGCCCGGTGCGTCTTTCCGTTGCCCGGCTTGAGCATGGACACCGGCGTCTCATCGGCATGCAGCACGCGGTGCTGCAGCAGCTCGTTTCTCATGGCATCCACAAGTGGCTGCAACTGCACGCCACACGCGCCCACCCACTGAGCGAGCGTGGAACGCGGGATCGCGAGACCAGCTCGACCAAAGATCGCTTCCTGGCGGTACAGCGGAAGGTGATCGGCGTACTTGGCCACCAGCACCTGCGCCAGCAGCCCGGTGGTGGGGATGCCCTTGTCGATGATGTGCGGATCGACGGGGACTTGGGTGAGCGTCTCGCACTTCGCACAAGCCCACTTGCCCCGGATGTGGCGCTCGACGCTGAAGACGCCAGGCACATAGTCCAGCTTCTCGGCCACGTCCTCGCCCACGCGCTTCATCTGGCAACCGCAGGCACAGGTGGTCGAGTCGGGCTCGTGGCGGATCTCGCGCCGCGGCAGGTTGGCTGGCAGCGGCGCGCGCTTGGGAACCTTCTTCTCTTCAACCTTGGCGGGCGCCTGCGCTTCTTGCAGCGCATCGATCTCGGTGGCCACGGCTGCCAGGTCGGCCTCGATCTCGTCTTCGAGCAGGCTCTTCTGTTCGGGGTTGAAGCGTTCGGATTGAGCTGCGAACTTCATGCGCTTCAAGAGCGCGTTCTCGTGCGTGAGTTTGTCCAGCAACGCGCTCTGGTGGCGCAGCTGCGTCATGAGGCGCGTGGTCAGCTCACGCAGCTCTTCTGCGCTCAGGCTCTGCAGGGATTGAGGCTCGACCACCATGGGCATCCACTGTGCCAGCACTGGCACACGCGCACCATTGGCGCATGCCCCAATTGGCAAGCACCGGTCTGCGCTTCAGAGTCAGACCACGGTGATGACACCACCGTTGCCAAGGCGCTGCCAGGGCAGGCCCAGCACCAGCGCATCGAACTGGGCTCGGGTGAGCGAGGCGGTGCTTGCCGCATCACGCGGCCAGACGAACTTGCCGCTGTTGAGGCGACGCGCTGCCAGCCACACACCGATGCCGTCGTGCACCAGCACCTTCATGCGGTTGGCGCGTCGATTGGCGAACAGGTAGGCGTGGTGCGGGCGCGCTGCGCCGAAGACCGACACCACGCGAGCCAGCGCCGTCTCGGTGCCCGATCTCATGTCCAGCGGCTCAGTGGCCAGCCACAGCGCATCAACCCGGATCACTTGAGCAGCTCTCGCATCCACACGGCGCACTGGTCGGCCGCATCCAATGGCCAGGTCACCGAGACGGTGGTGGCGCCACGGCGCAGCTCGATGCGGATGTCTGGTGCAAGTGCAGGCCCTGGTGAACATGCCGCTGGCGGCAGCGGCACTGGAACGAATGCGGGGGCCTGGAGTGCAGGCAGCGCGCCACCCGCTTCGCGGCGCCACTTGTGAACGACGTTGGCGTTGATGCCGTACGACAAGGCAATGCTGGCCACCGATGCACCCGGCTCGGCGCACTGAGCAATGATCTGCTGCTTGAGCTCGGCGCTGTGCCGCCGGCGGGTCTTCTTCTTGGCTTCATTCATGGTGTCCACCTAAATCTTTGGTGGACACCATCGTTGCCGCTTAGACCAATCCCTTCAAGGGTGGGATGACCGTGCGCTTACACCCTGGGTAACAACATCTTCAAGCTCGAATGCGTTAAGGACCCTCTGCACGAATCGATCGTCAAGCAGCTTGTGCGGATCGGGAGGTGGGATACGAGGCGAAAACCGCAGCGATAGCTGCAGCTATCGCGAGGATTTTCAACGCCGTAGACCGCTCGAGTCCACGCAAGCATGCGTCGATCTGATTCGTGCAGCGGGTCCTTGAGCCAACAGGGTTGGTACGATGAGGGATAGCGAAGCATGCTGCGCAAAGTCCGAATGTACGGATGCAATCTTTACCTGTTTTTCCGCTTCAAAAGCGTGCTTGGCAAACCGGGGGGATCCAAGTACGACTCTTATAGTTGAGCGTCAAAAATCAACGTTCCAAGAGCCTTGGCGTCTCTTACTATTGGGGGGATGGAGAGAAGCAGAAGTAGCGCGGCAAGCGGCAGGACACATATAAAGCCGGCGTGCTTGAACCCAATAGCCCCTGAAATACCGCCGGAAATGAACATCCCAACTAGCCCTGCATGAGTCTTCATACGCTTCAAATTTTGCGCCCATTGGGCGGTTGATCCGGGATCACTACGAACCAAGAAAAACAGTTTCCCTATCTCCATTCCCAAGTCTGTGATATTTCCCGTCATGTGCGTGGTGCGAACACTACCACCCGAGGTCTTGGAGCCAACAGCGTTCTGAAGTCCCATAATGAACGACAGCAAAATGACAGCAAGCGGCAGGGCGAACGGTGTAGCCCAAGCCAACATCACAGAACCCATCAATCCAAACAGGAGCATTAGAAGCGCCTCGAGCATTAGCGGTAGCGCATAGACGCTGTAAAGCTTGTGTTTCCGACTCCAACCTACCAGTATGGCGCACGCAGCTGCTCCAAGCAAAAACGACAAGATTGCCCCAATTGCACTCAGCACGAGTTCCCGATCTTTGAGCGTCAGCCCATCGGCAAACTGCGATGCGAATCCTGACATATGCGACGTGTACATGTGCAGCACCATAAATCCTCCCGCATTCATTGCCCCAGCATTGAACGCGAGAAGCAACCCAAGCGCAATGTTGGTGGAAGGCGCCCGGTGCCGGTTTGTCAGGTAGCGAATTCTGCGCAAGAGACTCCCTCATTCCGGAACAATCCAGACAGCTAAGGATTGCATACTCTTCCCGCCACGCTGGTGGGACCCATCAGATTCCGAGTTGACCGCGCGCGCGTAGCACCCAAGGTATTGAACCCCAACTTCTAAATGCGAACGCCTCAAGACTCTTCCAAACCTTGAGGCGTCAATCAATCTCTATTCAAAAGAAGTTCACATTTTGAGCTTTCCTTCGACATCGTTCACTTTGCGCCTAGCGAGTGCGAGATTGGCCCGGCCTGAGTCTAGAACGTAGTAGACAAAAATTCCCGTATTGTGCTCGGATGGACGAAGGATATGGTACTGCTTTCCCAATGTGATGAGCATGTCCTCAATCTGGTCGTTTAGACCAAGCGCTTTCATCGTCTTTACTTTCGCCCGCATGACCTCGGTATTGCCTGCGGCGGCCAACTCCATGTCAACCGCATTGCCCTTGCTGCCAAGAATCATGCCGCTGGTGTAATCAACGATTGCAGCGCAAAGTGCGCCATCCAAAGACATCAGATCATCCAGACTTTCATTTAGGTTCGACATTTATCCATCCCTTCGTCGCTATTAATCAGAAATGATCGAAATTAATCATCAGGTAAATATTCAATCAGTTCTGATCGAAGTCAGCAACAATCATTTCAATAGATAAATTCTATTAAAGGAAGAGTTGTTCCATGCAAACTTGTTTTCATTGATATAAATCAATAGCAAGTACTTACATCAATATTGTCAACAAATATGAACTGCTTTATTGAGGCTGTCAGTTCTGACGCATGCAAGCAAATACTTCAGATTGCATCGGTAACACCTCGTTCGCATTGACCAGATCGCAAAACGCCCTCACCTCCACGTCTTGCTGTCCAAGATTCATGCTAAGTTTTGCGACCACTCTGGCGAGTGCTGCAGGTTGTCGATCGGGGTCTGTGGTCTATTCCTGAGATCGCGGTGGGTCGCGTCATCGCTTTGGGTTTTCGCGCGATTGATGGAGGGGCTGCTGGGTGAGGCATCGAGTTGCAGGCGGCAAGCGCGGACCACGCCGAATCTGGTGGGAGCATCGACGCTTAAGATGATCAAGCCATGGATCAGTTCAACAAGTTCTCTCCTGAGGGCCGCGGGCGCGCAGTCCGCATGGTGAAGGAGCACTGCGGGGAATACACTTCACGGTGGGCAGTCGTTGAATCGATTGCACTCAGGGTTGGCTTGCGCACCGCAAGCTCGTGGCATGCCAATATGCAGGTGTATGGCATCGTCATAGCTTGGCGCCAGTCGGTGTGTGGGGGTAGGGTTGTGGCATCCTCTGCGCTGGGAACGGCTCATGCGCCGCCCTGATATGCGAGGTGTGATGCAGGGCGAGGTGTTTGCGCCACGATCAATGATGCCAAGGCGACATGTCCACCTGATCGCGTCAATCGGCCGTTCCGTGCCGAGCGTCCGAATCAACTTTTAGCCAGTGTTTTCACAAACATATCGACGTGGCGAAGTTGGCAGTACCTGGCCTTTGTCGCTGATGTGTACACCTGCCAGTGCGGCGACTGAGGTAGCCGCTTGATTTGAACCATCCAGCCTCCACGAGGGTTCGTTTCTTGGCGTTTCCCAAGGTTATGTTTGGACTGTTTCTACCTCTTTGAATTCGATATCTTCGATCCTGGAGGCATTCGTCTGAACGCGTCGAAGTAGCTGTTTCCGGAACATCATTCCGCCAACCTCGCACAGTGCATCGAGGTCGTCTTTTGTCAGCCAGCCCTTTTCTTTAGTGATCCATTGCGCCAGCTTCACGATCGCGGGATCGAGATCAAATGGATCTTCGTTCTCGACCATTCGCGCCGCACGCTCGTGGAAATTGTCGATGGTCGACGTGATATCGAGTTCCTCAGTCATGCTCGATAGTGTCGTTCACTGTTACTGGGTGTGACGGTCAACAACTGTCAGACCCATGTGATACATCTCAAATGCTGTTACCCAGCCGGGCTGATCTTTTGCCGAAAATAAGCCACCAGAAGATGGTCTGAAACGTGGTCTCTCAGCACACAAGTCGCACGGCATCTCGAACCAGCGATCCGCTATGGTTCACACAAATGCGGCCCTGCTGAAGTCTGCCAACGCATGCACGGATGGGCGCAAGCTGAAACTCGCAACTTTCTCAATGCGCTTTTCTAGCTCACTTCACCCGTCGGAACATGCTCCGGCGAACCTGTTCCTGAAATAGAAGCCCGCCTATATCCGTCAGCTCATTGTGAGAGAAATCCAAATTGCAAGCCTGGCTATCGACTCTTCTGGATTTCGGCGCTGTGCATGTCTAGCTTCCAGTACTTCTGCTCGCCTACGGAACATGACAACAATTGGATGGTCTACTGTTTCAATGACTGTTTCCATGGCCATCTCCTGTATATAAGTAGTATTAAACTATTTATCAGGCCTTTCTGTTAGCGACTGTCTGTAGTCGCCCTGATAGCCGAAATTTGGAGCTACCGCGACCTCAAAGCGCCAATGCGTGTCGAACGCGGGCACTCGCGGGTCAGCAAACCAATGAGCCGCACCATCTGCATCTATCGCCCACCAATGCGCGTGTGCAGGGGCACTGCTCCAGTCAATGCATGGGTGTCCCAATGTCTTGCCGCTGCAAAGTCCTTGCGCCCAGCAGAATGCAAATTCTTGCGGAGCCATGTTGATCGGATGATTGACAAGCTGTGAAGATGTGGACATATGGCCCTCCCAAAATGTCGTCTTGGAAAATTCTGCAACAAGTTTGCAATAACACTGATTGGCTCTGATAGTCTGCGCCAGCTTTTGAGTGAACGCTATCCCCCGAAATAGGGATAGCGTTTGCCATCTGGAATAAGAAAGCCACCCGAAGGTGGCAATGGAGGGGTCTGTCTTGGAGTCTCACGACAATACCAGGCCAGATCGCGTCCATTGGGACATCGGCGCATGTCACGCTGTGGAATCAGGCCACATGGAGGCGACTTATGCGTGATTGGATGGCTCCTGACATGGAGCGGAGAGCACGAAACTCAAAGGTCAGGCGCGAGGTAATGCAGGGATTGCAAAGTGAGCACCGATACGGCAACCACCTGGCAGAATGCGGCTGCCTACGAAATGCGTCGACGCGGCACCAGGCAACTGCGGCGAAAGCCGACGGCCCATTCTGCCGTAGCGGTGGTCACACCGGTGATTGAGTCGGCATTGAGGTCATCCAGATCGAAATATTTCCAAGTTGGAATGCCAGTCGGCACCGTCGGTTCACCTGTTGTGGTGCTGGATGAAAACGGAAGGCCGTATCCCCCGCGGCCTTGGTTAGCCAAGTGGGTGAACTTCGCGTTAACCACAATCTATTCAATTCACCTCAACTGTGTCGGCATCTGCGGGGAGATTGGCGTCGCAGAGGAACCTGGGAATGCCAGGTGGTGTAGTCACGGCCATAGAGGGCGTGACTACACCCGCTGCCAAAACGGCACTCAACCAAACACGCATCCGCTTCATTGAAGGGCCCTTCCAAAACGAATGGCAATCAAATGTATGTGCATTGAGTGCTTTTGTCTCAATAAGATATTTGAGTTACAAATTGAAGACGCAACAATGAATTTGGCTGCAGGGTTCGAAAACTTTGGGACAGCACCTCCATGAATTCCGCAGTAGCTTGCATAAAAGCATAAGCGCCTCCTCAAGAGGCAAGGAAGGGATCTCCAAGGGGTTCCATCTCATGTTGCGGTCGATGTTCCTGCGTGCGTGTCACTGTGCGGCTTGATCAGATCGCTCACCAATCGACAATCCGGTCCCAGAAAGCGCATATGAACCTTTAGAAGCGATAAAGCGTGCAACACGCACATGTGATTTGAAACAGGTCAGACCCGAGTGAGCTCAATCTGATTAAAAAAACGGACTTCACCAGTCCGTTGCAGAGATGCGGTGACTACCAGCGAATTGCATCGGGGTCAGAAGGTCAAGTGAAGTAGCCTGCCCACTTGCAAAAAAGGCCAAAGACAAAGCTGCAACCGATTTATTCACAATGATTCCAGGAGTTCTCCAACGAGGGGCCTTAAAGCCATACGCCACGAATCAAGTCGGCACTTTGATACCCAGAAGTGCAGGTGACAGGCGGGTAACGGCAGGCAACTTGGACTGATAGTCTTCTAGTTCGAGCAACGCCTTGATGTACTTCCACGCAGACCGTGAATGTTCTCGTGCAATGGCTTCTGCACGGGCACCTTCGCGGGCACGGATCGCCTCCACCAGCGACCGGTGTTGCTCCTGCGCAAACAACATGATCTGGTGGTTGAATGCCGGTGTATCGTGCGACGTCGAAATGAAGCAGTTCGGGGCTGCAAACGGCAGTGTGACGATTCTCTGGATGGATTTCTTGAGCATCGGGCTTTGTGCTGCCTCTATCAGAAGTGCATGGAACTCGTCATTCAACTCCACATATTGGGTCACGTGCCGCGTTTCTTTCATGCTTTGCAGCACCACGTCCAGAGCGGCCACGCATCGGTCGAGTTTTTGGAGCGTGCTTAACGGGGCTCCTCGCTCAGCAGCCAGCCGGGCCGCCATGCCTTCTAGCTCGCCGCGAATCGCGATTGAGTCGAACACGTCTGCCTCCGAAAAGGATGCAACGGCATAACCTCCTCCGGGCAGAGCGTCAATCATGCCCTCCTCGCACAGGCGAAGAATGGCAGCCCGCGCGGGTGTGCGCGAGACGTTGATCTTGTCCACCACCATCTGTTCCAAGACTCGTTCCCCGGCCTTCAGTGCACCTTCAAGAATCATGCCGCGAAGACCAATCACTGCCTTGACGGTTTGCGAATGACCAGACTCCTCGCTGGCGACAGAGGAAAGGGCAACTAAATTTTGCGTGCGACGCATGATGAATCGATGCCCTTCAATTGGGTTTCCGGGATATCGCATTCTGCCCCAGTCTCAGCGTGGATTGATGCGAAATGAATGCCCGCATTTTTGCTGTTTCAGCCACATTTATCCAATTGAATGTATACGTAAAAAATATAAAGCAAGGGATTTCACTAATATTTTGCACAAAATTTAAGCTGAAAATTCGAATTAAGGAATTCAACGTATACGTTATCTGCGATGAATTTCTCCAATCTGCTGAGCGGGGCAAGCCATCTCAGCAGCCATCGCAAGCTGGTTTTCGTAGGAGAGTGTCATGTTCATTCGCAACGCGTGGTACATCGCAGCCTGGGCTGACGAGGTGAAGGACGTACCGCTGGGTAGAAAGTTGCTCGGAGAAAACGTGGTGTTGTTTCGTGATGTTCACGGCCGCGCTGCAGCGCTGGAAGACAGGTGCTGTCATCGCGGTGCGCCCTTGCGCTTCGGAGCCGTGACCGAGCAAGGATTGCAGTGCGGTTATCACGGGCTTGTTTTCGACTGTGCAGGAAGCTGCGTGCACATTCCCGGCCAAGACCGTATTCCTGGCAAAGCCAAGGTCAAGAGTTTCCCGTTGGTGGAAAAAGACCAGTTCCTATGGATCTGGATGGGCGCAGCGAAGGACGCCGATCCCAGCCTCATCGTGGACTACCCCTACCACAACGATCTGGAGCACTGGCCGCACAAGCACACCATGTACCACGTGAAGGCGGGTTACCAGCTCATGGTGGACAACCTGATGGACCTGACCCATTTGGCCTATGTACACAAGAGCACCATTGGCGGGCAAAGTGCCACGGCGCACGTAGAAGCCAAAACACAGGTGACACCGAACGAAGGTGGTTTGCACTTCGTGCGCTGGCTTTTGAACAGTGATCCTCCGCCAACCTATGTCAAAGCCGTTGGTATGCAAGGCAAGATTGATCGCTGGATGGACTTCGAATACATCGCGCCAGGCAGTATCCGGCAATGGACTGGGGCCCTGAACGTTGGTTGTGGTGCACAGGAAAACCGCAACCAGGTTGGCGGATTTTCACTGCGGGTATTTCGGGGTCCCCTCGTTTTCAGTGCAATAACTGGCGGTACGCAAACCCAGCACTGGCGCGGGGGTGGTGTTGGTAGATCGTTGATTCTGTTGGCTTTCCTGTTCACTTCTCAAACGGGTATCGTGGCCTCCCACTAATGGGGTTCACGATGCAGGACTGGCAAACGACGTTTTTGGGGATGCGTGAGCTGCCCCGCGATATCAGTGACTTCGAGATGAAGGCGTTTTTCACCTTCGATGGTGCAGAGCGCGAGGCAATCAATGCGCGCCGGGGTGACGCCCACAAGCTCGGTCTGGCGCTGCATATCGGGTTTTTGCGCATGAGTGGCCGCCTGCTGTATGCCTTTCGGGTGGTTCCCGTCGCCCTGTGGCGCCACTTGAGCGAGGAACTTGGCATTGCCACCCCTGATGTGGCTTCGCTGCGCACGCTGTACGGGCGGGAGAAGACACTGTTCGATCACCAGCAAGTAGCGTGCACGGCCCTTGGTTTTCGGTGGATGAGCGAGCACCAACGCCGCTCCCTGGTGCGTGAACTGCGGGACGAAGTGGCCCGTTGCGCCGACCGCGATCAACTGCTCGGGAGGGCCCGCCAATGGCTGTACAAGAATAAGCTGGTGATCGTGCACGAGCGGGCCATCCGGACTTTGATTGCGAGCGCACTCACCCAGCTCGAAGCGGAGACAGGTGCTGCAATCGCCGCCAGCGTCGATCCGGCAACCCTTGATCGGTGGCGAACCTCGGTTGCAGAGCTGCGCCCAGATGGACAAACCCAACAAAGCTGGCTGTGGTCGGCGCCGGCCAAGCACTCAACCCGCCAAATCAGCGAGGTACTTGAACGCATCGATCTGCTGTACGAGCTGGACGTTCATAAACACCTGACCGACATCCCCGATCTCATCTTGCGCCGTTACGCGCGCCGACTAGTCTCTCGGCCGCCGTCTGCCGGCGCCAAGATCAAGGAACCCGCGCGCACCGTGGAGGTCGCCTGCTTTCTGCGGTATTGCCTGTTCACCACCACGGACCAGTTGATTTTGATGGTGCAGCGCCGGATTGCCGATCTGTGGCGCCAGACCGCTGCCGAGGTCCCCGCCACCGTCAACTGGGCGGCGATGTACAAAACGCTACTGGCCGAACTCGTGGCCTTGAGCGCCCAGGGCGCTGTGCCGGACGCCGAGCTGCGCGCACGGCTTGAAGCCTTGGTCATCGAAACCCAGAAACGCAAGCCACCCAGTCGGGCCTCCCTTGTGCGCGAAGGATTGATTGATGTCATTCGCCCCGTACGCTCACTGCTTGTGGCAATTGCAAAGCTTCCATGGCAAGCCACCGGAGAGCATCCCACCATCGACGCCCTGACGAAATTGAGCGCCTATTACGCCAGTAACATCAGAAAGTTGCCGGATGGCGTTGTCGCGCCAGGCCTGGGAAGGTCTGGCAAGCCGCCATATCCAGCCCAGACCGGGAACGGGCGTTTCGGGCATTGGAGGTTGCCACCTTGTTTGCCCTGCGCCGCGCGGTGCGCAATGGATCGGTCTGGATCGAGCACAGCTTGAGTTTTAGGGGCCGTGCACGCCTGTTCTTCACGGACGAACGTTGGAAGGACGAGTCCAAGAAGCACTATGCCCGTCTGTCGCTGCCCGGCAAGGCGGCCACCTTTCTGAAGCCATTGTTGGCCAAGGTAACTGCAGGTGTCGATGCTGTGGCTGCGGCGGCACGCAGTGGCGTACTGCGCGTCGACGATGAACTCCACCTCTCAGTTTTACCCGCCGAAGACGAAGACCCGAAGTCACCAAGCTACGGGCGGCTTTGGATCACCGCATCGGCGAAGTGCAATTGCCTGAAGTGATTCTGGCCGTTGACGCCCAGGTGCGCTTCAGCTGGATCATGCTCGGCCGTGAACCACGGTCAACAGCGGAACTGCTGATGGTCTATGCCGGCATCATGGCCCACGGCACCAGTCTGACAGCCATCGAATGCGCGCGCATGATTCCGCAGTTGTCTGCCACCAGCATCCGCCAGGCCATGCGCTGGGCACGGGACGAACGCCGTCTGAGTCAGGCTTGCCAGGCGGTGCTGGAGTTTATGCAACGCCACCCGATCGCCACCACTTGGGGCCGTTCAGACCTGGCGTCTTCTGACATGATGAGCATGGAGACAACCAAGCGGGTATGGCAGGCCCGGCTTGATCCCCGGCGCAACACGCCCTCCATTGGCATCTACTCCCATGTACGCGACCGCTGGGGAATCTTTCACGCACAGCCCTTCGTGCTCAATGAGCGCCAAGCTGGCGTGGCCATTGAAGGCGTCATACGTCAGGAACGCCTTGAAACCAGCCAACTGGCGGTGGACACCCACGGCTACACCGATTTTGCGATGGCACTGGCCCGGTTGTTGGGCTTTGATCTTTGCCCGCGGTTGAAGGAATTGAAACAACGCCACCTGTTCGTGCCTCGCGGCGCCAAGGTGCCAGCCGAAATAGCTGCGGTGTGCGAGGCCAATGTTGACGTTGCCCTGATCGAAAAGCATTGGGACAGCCTGGTGCATCTGGCGGCTTCGGTCATGAGTGGTCACGCCAGTGCGGTGGCAGCACTGGCGCGGTTTGGCTCTGCTGCCCAGGGTGACCCCATCTATGACGCTGGCGTGCAATTGGGACGTTTGCTGCGAACCGCGTTCCTTGCCGACTACTTTGTTAAGGACGCTTTCAGGAATGAATTGCGCCGGGTGCTCAACCGGGGGAGGCGGTCAACGCCCTCAAGCGCGCCATTTACACCGGCCGGATCAGCCCGGCACAGGCCAAACGTGTGGACGAAATGCAGGCTGTGGCCGACGCGTTGAGTCTGCTGGCCAACATCGTCATGGCGTGGAACACGTCACAAATGCAGGCTGTTCTGGATCGCTGGTCGAACCGCCGCCAGGCCATTCCGCCGGAACTGATCGGAAAAATTGCTCCCACCAGGCTGGAAAGCATCAACCTGCGAGGCGTGTTCCGCTTTCCTGTTGACCGTTATGCCGACCAAATCCTGCCCTCGCGGCAGGGAGCACCGATAACTGGCACCAACGGATGAAACCGATCACGGTTTGACGCCACGAATCCCGGATTTGAAGGTGAACAGGAAAGCCAACAGAATCAACGATCTACCAACACCACCCCCGCGCCAGTGCTGGGTTTGCGTACCGCCAGTTATTGCACTGAAAACGAGGGGACCCCCAGAAAACCCTCTGCTGCCCAGCCTGTCCAATCATCGCGAGCCTTGTGGCTCGCGCAGGTCTTGTGGCTGCCGGTCTGTGGGGTGCTGGGGCTAGGTCTTATTACTTTCCCCAGGCAGCCATTTATTCAAACCAAATCATGCTCCAGCGCTTACCCATCAAGCGCGAGCAGCTATCAATTGAGTAGCGTCTTTCGGTAAGACACACAAGACCGCCTCACCAGCCACACCACCCCCGAGCGCACCGCCCCCAGGCTGTTCAGCCGCACCGAATACACCAACGGCCTGGGCAGCAGCAGCCGCACCACGCAACTGCACGCAGACAGCCAAGGCACACTGATCGCCACCGTAGTGAGCGAGTCAGGCGCAGCCAAAGCAGACAGCCTGCTGCACTACAGCGCCTACGGCCTCATCGACAGCGAAGCCAGCGGCAACGCAGGCACAGGCCTCAGAAGCAACGGCCACAGCTTCGGAAGCTACTACGCAGACCCCGAGACAGGGCTCTTGTACGCCAGGGCGCGGTACTTTGACCCGGCCAGCGGGCAGTTTGTGAGCCGGGACCCAGAGGAGGGAGAAGCTAACCTACCCATCACCTGGGGGGCGTACCAGTACGGACGGTATAGCCCGTATCGGTACAACGACCCCAATGGCAAATGCGACAGCTTGAGTGACTGCAGCATCAAAACTGCAGGTGGTGTGGTCGGCGGCATTGGCCTCACCGCCGTCAAAGCCGTCGAAGGCGCCCTGGACACAGTCCAATTTGTAGCGGACGGCTACCTGGGACTGCTGGGGCACAAAGCCTCGCAAAGAAGGAACAGCGAACGGCTGGACATGATCAGCGGCGTCATCGACAACGCCGACAAGATCCCAGCCGCCGTCAAACAAGCCATCGTCAACGTTGACGCCAAACCACAAGCCGAAGACGCTGCAGGCAACACCTTCACAGCCGCCATGCTACGCGGCAACTACGCCGGTGAGATCGCGCTGGCAGTGGCAGGCTTGCCCCAGGCAGCCCGCAGCGCAGCCAGCTTGGTCGATGCCGGGCTGAGCGCAACAGGCAACGCAGCTGCCAAGAGCCGCATAGCAGCCAGAGCCCTCGCGCGCGAGCTGGAAGCAGCCGAGCCAGCACTGGCGGCCAAGACCCCCAGTGTCGGGCCAGAGCAAGTGCGGCACCAGATAGGGGATACCACGCCCACCATGGTGCGCGAAGGCCCCAAGATCTCCGCCACAGGCGAGAACGTACCCACCAGCAAAACCGCAAGGGCCACCCCCAGCGAACCCTGCTGCTTCGCCCCCGGCACCCTGGTCGCCACAGAGACAGGCGAGCGTCCCATTGAAACCATCGAAGTGGGCGACCTCGTATGGACGCGCCTGGAAGACGGCACAGGGCAAGCCTTCCTGGCCCCGGTGACTGCCATCCACATCCGCCACGACCGGCCCATCCTGCGGCTGAGCGTGGAGCAGGTGCAAACCGGCGAGCCCGAAGACACCACCCAACCCACCGCCGAAGACCTACTGGTCACTCCTGGCCACCCGTTCTACGTAGCGGGCCAAGGCTTCGTGAGCGTGGAAGACCTACAGCAGGGTGACGAAATGGTGTCACTGGGCAGCGGCAAAACGCTGCGGATCAAGAGTCTGGTGCTGGAGGCACCGCAGGGCACAACGCACAACCTGACGGTGGACGTGGGGCACACGTTCTTTGTGGGGGCCTTGGGCACATGGGTGCACAACGTGGGGCCGTGCAATACTTGTCCAGGTGGGGCGTGTGGTCGGGATGCGCTTGCGCGCAGTACTGAACGCTGGACTCCACACCCGGAATTCCAGCAACCCGCGCCAGGCAGAGGGCAGTTCCTCGGTGATATTGGTAATTCTCCTTTCTCTCTGTCTGACGAAGCTGCGGCAGTGATGGGTGTACCGCGAGGATCAGTCGTTCCCTGGATGGAGGGAGTTCCTGACTTCGGCAAGTACACAGTTTCTGGGCCTGCCGGCATGCAGGGGCAATTTAGTGTCAAAAATCTGATGGGTGATCATGGCATGGCGGTCTCAAATCTGAAGTGCAACACCGCTGGTTGATATTCACTGAATGGTAGCGGAGCTTTTCTCGGCGATAGCCGCCATGAATCGCTGAAAAGCCTGGTAGGGAGAATCCCAGCCGAGAGTCTGACGAGGACGGTTGTTCATCAGATCGGCCATGGAGTCCAGCGCATCCTGGTCATGCATGCTCAGGTCTGTGCCCTTGGGCATGAACTGGCGCAGCAGCCCATTCGTGTTCTCACAACTGCCTTTTTGCCAAGGGCTGTGCGGATCACAAAAGTACACCCGCATGCCAAGGGCTTGGGCGAGTTCCTTGTGCCGGGCCATCTCCTTGCCCTGGTCGTAGGTGAGCGTCTGGCGCATCGGCTGTGCGATCTGGCGCAGCTTGTTGGTGAACGCGGCCAGCGCACTGTCTGCGGATGCGTCAGGCATCTTGCACAGCAGCACCAAGCGCGTTGAGCGCTCTACCAGCACACCCACCGCCGATTGGTTGCCAGCACCCTTGATCAGATCCCCCTCCCAATGCCCCGGGATCACGCGATCATTGACCTCGGGTGGGCGAACATGGATAGAGACCATGTCTGGAATCTGACCACGCCGATCAGAGCCTGCTGAACGCGGGCGGCGTGTACTCTTGCCTTGGCGCAGCAGTGCGATGAGCTGGCGGCGCAACTCACCGCGTGGGTATGCATAGATGGCGGTGTAGATGCTCTCGTGCGAGGCATGCATGGTTGGGTCCTGGGGATACATGCGCTGGAGTGTGCGTGCAATCTGCTGGGGCGACCACAGCCAGCACAGCATGGTGGTCACAAGAGTCCACAACGCCCCGCAGCTGTGCAGCTTGGGGCATGGCTTGGCCTGAATGCGCCGCAGCTGGCACAGACGCTGCGCAGGCGCGCTGGCGTAACCGCCGTGGCAGGCGTTGCGCCGCAACTCACGGCTGATGGTGCTGGGGCTGCGGCCTTGAAGGCGGGCTAAGGCCCTGATGCTCCAGCCCTGCTGGCGCAGCGATGCCAGCGTCACTCTGTCTTCTGGCTGCAAGTGCTCGTATCTCGTTCCCATTTGCGTACATTACCCTTGGTGAGGGTGTTGCACTTCAGATTTGAGACCGCCCTCGAGCGATTCAACGGTACTGCAACAAAAAACTGGACTGCAGGTCTCTTTCAAGAGGCATCAATGTCCAGAACATCTCTAGCGGCACAGTTCATTCAGTCAAATTTGCGTTCGCAATTACCTTTAGATATTTCTTATGGCACTCATCGACGATCCGAAGGCTTTTATCGCAAGGATGTTTCAGATGGAGGCCAACGAGGGACGCGGCACGTATTGCCAGGTTTTCTCGGAAGGGACAACTGCAGTTCCCATCGACCTGCAGCCGCACGAGCGCGTGTACGCCATCTACAAGTCCAAGTACTACTTCACCTCGGACGCCATGTATGTCTCCGGTTCTCAAGGCAGCTTGAGGCTCGCTTGGAAAGATGTCTCTGCCTGTTCAAGTAAACACGGCGATGGAAGCAAGAAATCTACGATTTCAACGGTACATGGGAAATCGATTGTCATTGACATGACGGATCTCGCAAAAGGGTGGTCTGGTCGCATCTCTCAACTTGTGCACAGCATGATTGACAGATGGGGGAGCCCGGGTGCGCTAGGTCTGCCGCTGATGACGGTACAAGAGTTTCTTTGTCACCCAGATGCGGAAGCTGCATTCGCTCCGAATCTTGAAGGGCGCATATCGTGCTCGGAACTCAGCGAAGCATTTCAGCTACTACTCGGTCTTCCTGGCGTTGAAAGTGTTTTCCTTAGCCGCGCTGGAACGGAAGAAGAAGAGCTTGCTATTCAGGGAGTCGTCATCGTCTCCACGTGTGAGCCGGATGAATTTGCCGCATTTATCAGCCGACTGAGTGCAAGCGAAGTGGTCCCTGCAGATGAAAGTGTTCGGAGAAAAGTAGGACGTCTCGCAGCCGATCAAAAGGTATTTGAGGTCATGTGGTCCTAGGATAGAAATCTACCCATTCCATCGAGGGGACGGTGCAAGTGCCATGCTCGCAGATCACTTCCGGGATAAAGCATTGAGCGTCCGCTTTCATTTAAAGTGACCGGCTGCTACTGGCCGATAGTACGCGTTCGGCGGCCAAAGTTGGATGACTGCAACCGCTGCACAGCCGACTTCCAGGGTAGTTTGTATGTTGGTGCGAGAAACGCCGTTCGGCAGATGAGCCCGCCGAATTCGTCAGCTGTAACTCGCCTTAGCCGCAATCTGTAACCCTAATACGCCGCAAGACATCTGGTACATCAATCTCAAACAGTCAGCACCTCAGTTTGAACTGCTCATCCCTCGCCTTCTTGCGTTCTGAACGTACCCAATCCAGGTCGTAGTACCGACTCCCCGCTCGCCCCATGGAGTCCAGCATGGCGACACGCTCATTGAGCAGTACGCATTGCTCTTTCACAGCAGGTAGCTGCGACATTTGTGTCTGTGCAGGTGCGTTGTACACGGGAGCTGGCCTACTCAGGAGCTCCTCTGCTTCGCTTCTTTGCTGTTTGGCCTCTGCTACTTGGCTCTCCCAACTGACATGCTTGGAGACGGTGGCACTACGCTCCAGTGTCCAGCCGCGCGTAGCGCACCGCTGGGGAATCCAATAGAAGGAGCCGCCCTGCGCTCGACACAAATAGATGACGGTGGTTTTGGGGCCGCTGAGATCGCTGACTGGTGGAGTGACATCGACTTCACGTCCGCCCTTGCAGGGCTCTTGGGAGTAGGTGTTACCGCAGCGGTAGACCTGTGCCTGCCCCGCCATGGATGCAATGCACAGCGCGGCAAGTATGGCCCAACGTTTCATCTGCTTCCTTGTTACTTTCACGGGAAAAAAGTCATCTGCGCCACCCTTTCAGTCTTGCCAACATGGTTCCCCAGGACCGAGCTCACAACAGTGGCTCACGGGCAAAAATCGAGGACGACACCCGCAGGTACACGCTCGATGACTTCCCGATCGGCAACACCATCAAAGCCACGTTGTACAACAAACTTGGCAACGACCCCGCTAAGGATTTCGAGCCACGCGGATTGATCGGCAAGATCCCGAACCTGTTGGTAGTCAACCCCAGCCTGTTGTTCACCACATGAGCCCAAACAAAGTTTCTGGGCGCAGCTTGTTCGAGTGGGTGAAACCCCGGCCTGCGAATCCCTACACCAAGCATTCCAGCAGTTCGTGCGGGCCATTACGCAGCGCCAGGGCGCCATCATTCATGGACTCTCCATGGCAGCGGTGCTGCAATTAAGATTCGAAAGCACACCTGCGTGCAACTCCCGCCGCGTGGGCAAACCGTCTGCATCGCCTGGGAACTGCACCACGCGAGCGCCAATGGCATTGCCGCGCGCAGCGGCCTGCGTAAGCGTCAAGCCCTCAAGTAGACCACTGACCACGCCCACGGCAAAACCGTCGCCAGCGCCCACTGTGTCTACCACACGCTCCACGCGCAGCCCAGGTGCGATACCCGATGCGCCATCGCGGTGAGCGTAGTACGCGCCCTCGGGGCCTAGTTTGACGATCACTTGCTTTGCACCACGCTCCAGATAAAAGGCAGCGATGTCTTCGGCTGTGTAGCGACCTGTGAGCTGGCGGCCTTCGGCCAGGCCAGGCAGCACGGTGTCGCTGAGCGCCGCCAGGGCGTTGATACATTCGGCCATGACCTCGGGCGAGGCCCACAGGCGCGGGCGCAGGTTGGGGTCAAACGAGATGGATGCACCGGCCGCACGGGCCTGCCTGGCGAGGTGGAAGGCCAGTTCGCGGGTGGTGGACGACAGTGCGGGAGTAATGCCGGTAAGGTGCAGGTGGCGCGCGGGAAAAGCTCCTGCCGGCGAATCTGCCACGCTCAGGTGACTGGCGGCCGACCCCTTGCGGAAGTATTCGATCTGCGGGTCGCTGCCGTCGTCAGTGCGGGTCTTTAGCATGAAACCCGTGGGGTGGGCAGCGTCAGTCACCACGTAGCGCGTATCGATGCCTTCGTGCGCAAGCACGCCGCGCAGAAAGTTGCCGAACGAATCATGCCCTAAGCGCGTGATGTAGCCCGTGGCGAGGCCAAGGCGGGCGAGGCCTGTGGCCACGTTCAGTTCCGCTCCCGCTGGCACCCGGCGAAAGTCAGGAACTGCATGCAGCTCGCCCGGCTGCAAGGCCATGAACAAGGCCATGGGCTCACCGACGGTGAGCACGTCCAGGAATTGGGCAGTGGGGGTAGAAGTCTGTGTTGCGTTCATCACATTACCGCGCCCAGTTGCCAGGGCAGAAATTCGTTGTCGCCCAGGCCATTGTCTTCACTCTTACTGCGCTGGCCCGAGGCCGTGGCCACCATGAGCTGCAGCAACGCGGCGCCTGCCTCCTGGATGGTCTGTCGGCCATCCACGACGCCACCACAGTCAAAGTCCATGTCCAGCGACATGCGCGTGAACATGGGCGTGTTGGAGGCCAGCTTGAGCGAGGGCGTGGGCTTGCAGCCATACGTGGAGCCGCGCCCGGTTGTAAAACAGATGAGATTTGCACCGCCGGCCACCTGACCGGTGGCCGAGACGGGGTCATAGCCCGGTGTGTCCATGAATACCAAGCCGTGAGCACGCACAGGTTCTGCGTACTCCAGCACATCCATCAGCCCCGTGCTGCCGGCCTTAGCCACAGCGCCCAGCGACTTTTCAAGGATGGTGGTGATGCCCCCGGCCTTGTTGCCAGGCGAAGGGTTGTTGTTGAGGTCGCCGCCATGCAAGGCGGCATAACCTTCCCACCAGGCCAGGCGCTGAAGCAGTTTGTCGGCCACGGCAGGCGATGCGGCGCGGTGGGTGAGCAGGTGCTCTGCGCCGTAGATTTCAGGGGTCTCCGACAAGATGGCCGTGCCACCCTGCTGCACCAGCAAATCCACCGCTGCGCCCAACACCGGGTTGGCGCTGATGCCGGAGTAGCCGTCCGAGCCACCACACTGCAGCCCCACGGTGAGGTGCTTCAGTGGCACCGGCTCGCGCCGCGCCTGGTTGGCCTGCGCCAGCATGCCCTGCAGCACAGCCTTGCCCTGGGCAATGGTCTCGCGCGTACCACCTTCGTCCTGGATGGTCAGCGTGGCAAACATGCCCGGTGTGCGGGCGCTCAGTGTTTCGACCAGCGGTGCGATCTGGTTGACCTCGCAGCCCAGGCCAATGACCAGCACGCCCGCAAAGTTGGGGTGGTTGGCATAGCCTCGCAAGGTGCGCTGCAGCAGCGCCAGCCCTTCGCCGTTGCCGCCCATGCCGCAGCCACTGCCATGGGTAATGGCGACCACGCCGTCCACGTGGGGGAAGGCTGCTAGCACTTCATCTTTGAACGCATCGGCGATGTGGCGGCACACGGTGGCCGAGCAGTTCACGCTAGCGATTACGCCCAGGTAGTTGCGCGTGGCCACGCGGCCATCGGGGCGCACATAGCCGTCAAACGTGAGCGGCTGCGGGGCCACGGCCGTGGGCTTGTAGCCGGCCCCGGCCGTGTGGGCGTGCTGGGATTCGGCCATGCCCACGTTGTGCACGTGCACATGGGCACCCACCGGGATGTCCACTGTGGCCACACCGATGTTCTGCCCGTACTTGAGGACGGGCGCGCCTTGCGCGATGGGCAGCAACGCCACCTTGTGCCCCGATGCAATGGCATCGCGCAGCACCAGGGTGTACGCCCCCACCTGCAGGGTGGTGCCGGCCTCCAGGGCCTGGCGCGCAACGGCCACATTGTCGGCCGCGCTCAACTGGAGGGCGGCGGGAGGAGGAGGCTGCGTGGGGGTGTTCATGGTGAAAAAGGACTGGGTGGGCAGCAATGCACCGTCAAGCGGTGGCATCGCCAGCTCAAGGAAGTGTGGAGACCATGGCCGCTTGCAGGCGCGGCTGGGCGAGGTCGGGCGCATGTTCTGCAGCCAGCGCCAGGATGGGGCCGAAGCGGCGCTGCTTTTTTTGCGCATGGTTTTGCGCAATGTCGGCAATGCGGTGGTTCAGGAAGGGGTTCTCAAAACGCTCTCGCACGTCCACCAGGTAGGCATCGGCTTGGGCCCGGGCGGCCGTGCCCAGGGCACTGAACACCGGCAGGATCTCTTGCGCCCACAGGGCTTCCAGCGCGGCGCGCAGCGGGGCATCGGCCATGGCCTCGCGCACGGTTTCGTCGGCACGGCGGCCCTCTTGCAACCAGCGCTCGGCCAGAAAGGTGTGGCCCGCGTTGAGCAAAAAGAGCTTGAGCCTCTCGTAGAACGCCAGGTCATCGGTCAATACGATAGAAGGGTGTTTGCACGGAAGCTGCAGCCGGTCCTGGCGCTCGACCACCCACACGGCATAGGGTTCAGCCACGGCGCCTACGGGTTCGATGGCCTCCGAGACGATGCGGTCCACCAGCGAGTTGGCCCACACACAGTGTGCGCCCAGCCAGGCGATGAAGGCCTCGGATTGCCTCCATTGCCGCGCCAGGCCTACCACCACATCGCGCAGTACCTCGCCATTGCGCTCAATCAGCTCGCAAGGCAGCAGCGTGAGGGGGAGCTGCGGCGCGGCACGCCAGCGCCCCTGCAGTAGCACCAGCAGCTTGGCCGGAAAGCTGTGGGGCGCAGGGCGGCCCTCGGCCAGTGCCTCTGCGGTGTCGCGCTCGTCCAGCAGGTAGCCTTTGTCGGCGGTGTTGGACACCATCACGCGCACCTCAGACGCCACGGCAGCGCGAAGTGCGGGCCAGTGGCTGGACACCTGCCAGGCTTCACGCACTGCCGTGCACTGCACGGTGTCATCAATGCGTTGACCGCCCGACAGCCCCTGGATGCGCACGGGGTAGCCACGGCCCTGGGTTAGGGCGGCAATGCGTGCAGCACCTTCGGGCCGGTCCGTGGTCTGCACCACGGTGATGCCACCCAGCGCATCGCTGGCGCCGTGGCTGTGCGCCAGCGCCTGCGATACGAACAGGTCCACATGCGCCAGCAAAAAGCGGCTGGTGCCAAACTGAAGAATCGGAAGAGCCATGTCTGTGCGCCCCGGTTCAGACTTCCACGATCGCCTTGACCACGCGCTGCGCAGGGTCGAGCAACTGCGCGAAATCGGCGGGCACCTGGGCCAGCGGCATGCGGTGGGTGTTGAGAGCAGCGGTGGGCACCTTGCCCTCGCGCATGGCTGCAATCACGGTCTCGAAGTCTTCGGTGGTGGCGTTACGGCTGCCCAGCAGTGTGGTCTCGCGCTTGTGGAACTCGGGGTCGGAGAAGGTGATGGTGTCGCGCACGACCGAGATCAATACGTAGGTGCCTCCATGGGCCACAAATCCAAAGCCCCTTTCGATGGCCTTGCCGTTGCCCGTGGCGTCGAACACTGTGTCAAAAAACTCGCCCTGGGTGGCGGCAGACAGCTGCTCCACATCGCCCTCGCCCAGCGCCACGGTACCCGCCACGCCCAGCTCGCGCTGGCAAAAATCCAGGCGGTCCTGGCGGCTATCCAGCGCCGTGACAGTGGCCCCGCGCAGGCGTGCAAAAATCATCGCGGCCATGCCGATGGGTCCCGCTCCCACCACTAGAACACACTGTCCAGGCTGCACATTGCCCCTGCGCACCGCGTGCGCGCCGATGGCCAAAAACTCCACCATGGCGGCCTGATCCAGAGTCACCCCTTCGGCCTTATGCACAAACGCTTCGGGCAGCGCGAGGTATTCGGTGAAGGCGCCGTCGCGGTGCACGCCCAACACCTGGATATTGACGCAGCAGTTGGTCTTGCCCTGCCTGCACGCCACGCAGTGGCCGCAGGACAGGTAGGGCATGACGTACACCACATCCCCCACCGCCAAGCGCCCGCCAGGCGCGGCTTCTTCTACCACGCCCGACAGCTCATGGCCCATGACCCGGGGGTAGTCCAGAAACGGCTGGTTGCCTGTGAAGATGTGCAAATCGGTACCGCACACGCCCACGCGCTTGACGCGCACCAACACCTGGCCCTCGGCCCGCACGGGACGATCGCGTTGTTCGGCCTTCAGAGTGCCAGGGGTTTCACAGATGACGGTCAGCATGGTGGGTCCAGGAGTTGGGAGGTGGAGAGGGAGATAAGGGCAGGGCTTCAGCCGCCGTGGTACTTCTTGTAGATGGCTTGCAGCTTGCCGTTGGCCAGGTTTTTGGTGATCCAGTCATTGATCCAGGCCTTGAGTGCGGGCTCGTCCTTGCGCATGCCGATGCCAAGGGGCACGGTGGACATCGTGAATTTGGTCACCATGTCCTTTTGCGGAGCCTTGGCAAGCACGGTGCTGACGATGGCAGGTGAAGTGGCGATGATGTCGGCTTGGCCGCTCACGGCGGCGGTTACTAGCGTGGCGTCATCGTCGTAACGCACAACCTGAGCATCCTTGGCGCCGGTGGTCACCACCTTGTCGTTGTTGGAGCCACGCGTAGTGGCTACGCGTTTGCCTTTGAGGTCATCAAACCCGTTGATCTGCACGCCCTTGGGGCCTGCCACTACTGCCAGGATCTGTGCGTAGGGCACCGAGAAGTCAATGACCTTTTCACGCTCGGGCGTCACCGACAGCGAGGCCACCACGATGTCAGCTTTACCCGTTTGCAGGAAGGGGATGCGATTGGGGCTGGTGGTCTGCACGACCTCAATGGCCACACCCAGGTCTTGCGCCAGCAGGTGGGCGGTTTCCACGTCGGAGCCCACGGCCTTCATGTTCGCGTCCACAAAGCCGTAAGGAGGCGATCCGGTATCGAGCGCGATGCGGATCTTTTTGGCTTCGCGGATGTCCTTGAGCAGGTCGGCATGGGCCGTTCCAGCGCCAAGGGCCATCAGAGCGGCTGCGGCAATCAGGCCGCGAATCAAAGTGGAACGCTGTGTCATGGTGTGTCTCCGTTGTGGTTGTCAGAAAGTCGAGAAGGGAACGCAGGAATGCAGCGGGGCGAGTGCATCAGAGGCCGTTGCCCACAAAGTCACGCAGCTCGGTGGTGGCGGGTGCATCGAGGATGGAGGCCGGTCCGCGCTCCCACACGCGGCCCTTGTGCATGAAGATGACTTCATCGGCCACCTTGCGAGCAAAGGCCATCTCGTGCGTGACGAGGATCATGGTCATACCGCCTTCGGCAAGCTTCTCCATCACACGCAGCACCTCGCCGGTGAGCTGTGGATCAAGCGCAGAGGTCACTTCGTCAAACAGCATGAGCTGCGGCTGCATAGCCAGCGAGCGCGCAATGGCCACGCGCTGTTGCTGCCCGCCGGACAGTTGCGAGGGGTAGCACTCTGCTTTTTCAGCCAGGCCCACCTGAGCAAGCACGGCCAGCGCACGCTCTTTGGCTTCGGCTTTGGCCACTTTTTGCACCAGGCGAGGCGCCAGCATGATGTTTTGCAGCACCGTGAGGTGGGGGAACAGGTTGTAGCTCTGAAACACGATGCCCACGTCGCGGCGCAATTGGTGCAGGTCGAGCCCAGGCGAGGTGACCTCATGACCACACACGCGGATGCGGCCTTGGTCCACGGTTTCAAGGCGGTCGATGCAGCGCAGTGCCGTGCTTTTACCCGAACCGCTCTGGCCGATGATGGCCACCACAGCCCCCTTCTGGACAGTGAAGGACACACCCTCCAGCACACGGGTGCTGCCGAAGCACTTGGAGATGTTCTCGATCTCAACGATGGGCGACATGGAAGCTCCTCTCAAGGCGGCGGCTCAGCACCGACAGCGGGTAACACAGGGCGAAATACAGCATCGCCACGATCACGAAAATGACAAACGGCTCAAACGTCGAGTTGTTGATGATTTGCCCGGCGCGAGCGAGCTCGACAAACCCGATGGCCGAGGCCAGCGAGGTGTTCTTGACGATCTGCACCATGAAACCCACGGTGGGGGGCGTAGCGATCTTCACAGCCTGGGGCAGGATGACGTGGATGACCCGCTGGTGCCAGCGCAGCGCCAAGCACTCGGCCGCCTCTGCCTGAGTGCGGGGCACCGATTCGATGCAACCGCGCCAGATCTCGCCCAGGTAAGCCGACACATAAATCGACAGGGCCAAGGCAGCCGCACCCAGCGGCGGCACATTTAGACCCAGCGACGGCAGCCCGAAATAGGCCAGCGGCAACAGCACCAGCAAAGGAGTGCCCTGAATCAGCTTGACGTAAAGCGACACCACCAGGCGCGACCAGCGCGGCCCATACGAGGTGCCCAGCGCCACCACAAAGCCGAGCAGGCCACCGCCCACAAAGGCCAGCAAAGACAGGCCAACGGTCCATAGCAGGCCATCGAAGAGGAATTGCAGGTGGGCAGAAGTGAGGAATCTCATGGCTTGGCCTCCGGATTACAAAGGCGTGCCAAGACGGCGGCGGCGCGGGAAGGCCCACCGGGCCAGGAGCCAGAAGATGCCACGCATGACCAGCGACATCGCCAGGTAGGCCACTGCCACGATGAGGTAAGTCTCGACAGAGCGGAAGGTGTCGGACTGGATGCGGTTGGCCACCGCCGTCAGTTCCTCTGCCGAAATCTGCGAACTGATCGACGAAGCCAGCATCAGCAGCACGTACTGGCTCGTCAACGCGGGGTACACCCGCTCCACGGCCGGTGGCAGCACCACGTTGCGCAACATCTGCCAGCGGGTCAGCCCCAGGCATTCGGCAGCTTCCAACTGACTCTTGGGAATGGACTCGATACCCGCACGCACGATCTCGCTGGTGTAGGCCCCCACATTCACCACCAGTGCTACCGTAGCTGCCGTAAAAGCCCCCACCGCAAAGCCCATGGACGAGAGCCCAAAGTAGACGATAAAGATCTGCACTAGCAACGGGGTATTGCGGATGACCTCGATATAGACACCGGCAAGGCGAGCTAACCATTTGGCGCGGCCCGTGGTGGCTAGCGCGCAAAAGACCCCCACAAGGAACCCGAAGAAGGTCGATGCCAGGGACAGCGACAACGTGGTCCATGCGCCTGCCAGCAGGTCTGGCCAATAGGCCAGCGGACCGGAAAAGTCGAAGGAGTATTTCAAAGTGGTAACTGCGCCAGGCGGAGGACCTGTTTTGCGCATCTCTTTTTTGGTAAGGCCAATTTAAACTTAATACCCAAATTGGCCTTACCGGGTTAACCCCAGTTCACCCAAATTTTCCAGAAAAGACAATCCAGCACGCGCTTTTCAATAAATTTCCCCGCATAGATGCGTGAAAAATACGTTGTGCAGTGCTTTTTGGCCTGACCAAGATATCTGACCAATCTTTCCATTGCCCACTTCAGAGGCCGCCTGCATGACCGAATTTTCCAAAGTCCCAGACCCGACGCGGCGCCTGTATCAGCTCATCGCAGACAAGGTGCGAACCCTCATCCAGCAGGGCGATTACAAGGAAGGTAGCCGCCTGCCACCCGAGCGCGACTTGGCTCAGCAACTGGGGGTTTCACGCCCCTCACTGCGCGAGGCCCTGATTGCATTGGAGATTGAAGGCAGTGTGGAGATCCGCATGGGCTCGGGCGTGTACGTGTGTAGCCGGGCACTGCGCCGCAGCGCCGCACCGTCGCCCATGGGTGAGAGTCCAGCTGAGCTGATGCAGGCACGCGCAGCGCTGGAGGGTGCGGTGATCGTGCTTGCCTGCGTTAATGCCACCCCGCAAGGGTTGGCACGGATCGCAGAGAGCGTCGAGGCCATGCGCGCAGACATCGTCGCTGGGCGAGATGTACTGGAGCACGACCGTGAATTCCATGTGCGCATTGCAGAGATGAGTGGCAACTCGGTGCTACTGAGCTTGGTGGGCACCTTGTTTGATGAGCGCCGAAGCCCCTTGGCCAGCCATATGCGCAACCGACTCGAAGGCCAACCCACTTGGAGCGCCGCCCTGGCGGAGCATGAGCTCATCCTGCGCTGCTTGCAGTCCCGCGACCCACTGGCAGCGGAGTCAGCAATTCGTTCCCACATTCGAGCAGCAGCTGACCGGTGGGTCACTCCCTGAGAGCCGCTTTCGAACCCAAGTGCGGTGACTCAAGATTACCTGCTTAGCGGCACCGTACAGTGAACTGTTCCAAGGCCAGCCGGAGCCCTCCAACAGACATACCGAGTTCTCGACGCCAGGTAACCAGCGCGGCCCACTTCAACGTCATCCAGTGGCAGTGTGGACTAACGTTCCCATAACTTCAGTCCAAGTACTGGGACGAGCCGCTATGTGAGCAAGCCCTGATAGCAAAACGCACACTGGACAGACTCGGCCTGCAAGGATGCCGGCCGAGAAGCACGGCTTGATTGGCCCGATCACAGCGAGAGTGACAAGAATTGCAAATGAACTGAATCACTACCGCGAAGGCTCAGCCCATGGCATCAAGCACGTAGCTGGCGATCAGTGCCCCGCTCACTTGTGTGAGTTGGTCGCTGCTGTTGTAGCTGCGGGGCTATGCAGCTAATTAACGCGATGTTCTCGCCGCATCGCTGGCCCACGTCGAGTCGCGCGTTAAAAAAGTGGCGTCGAGTCACCCGTTGCCCTATTCCGCGATGCCCTTCGCAAAGGCTATGGAGTTGAGGAAGGCGCCAAGGCTCTGGCCAAGGCCAAGACTGCGGGCAAGAAGGCCTCCAGCAAGACCGCCAGCACGCCATCAAACCAAGAACAGGCCGTGGATCCTGCCGAGGCCTCCAAACGCACACGCGAGTACCTTGATGCCCTGCCTGCGGATAACCTCAAGGATGTCATTCGCCAGTTCTCGGCCACCCTGGCTGAGGGATCGGTAGTGCTGGGCTATTTCCAGCGCTCAGGCATGAAGTCCAAGGTCGTCAAAACCGCTCTTGAGCAGTTCGTGGCGTCCACTATCCTGAACAAGGCCTGAGCCTGCCGCTGCGGCGCTCGGGCCGCTGGCTGGGGCCCAGAGGCCCCGTGGGGCAAACAGATGACCTTTGGAGTGTGAAGTAGTTGCGGTTTTCAACACACGCGTGGGAATTCCGTCGCTGACATCGGGGCGAGCATGTGTCAGCATGGGGCCCACAGCAAGGCACAGAGCCCCACACATTTAACCTCCCCCGCTATGTCCTACAACAACGACCCCTCCGGCCGCATCGTTCACGGCAACTATCACAACGCAGGCGAATTGATGACGTCCGGCGTAAATTCCTCGGACAACGACACCACTGCTGCGTTCAAACTGGATCAGGCCAAAAAGCGCCAGCAAGAGCATGACGATTTCTTCAAGAACTACGTCCCTGTGGGGCACGTTGAGGACATGCGTTCCGAGTACGACAAAGCCCTCGCGAAAGCCAAGACCGAGAACGCAGTGCGCTTCGCGCTCATCCTCATGGCAGCAGCAGTGCTTTTCTTCGCTCTGAACACCACCATTGGCGGGAAAATTCGGGACAACTCTCTCTATGGGGTCAAGGACAAATACAGCTTCTCACCCATGGAGGTGACTGCGTATGGGCACGTTGCAGCGCCCTCACCAGACTTCAAGCAGCGTGGTGCCGATGATTTCGAGCGCAGGTTTGGCAGCCTGTTCAAGGCAGGCACACCCTACGTTCGAATGTTTGATGACTGCGAGAAGAAGTTCAATTGCATGGATGCAACATTGCCAGCCGTGCTGAATCTCAAGCGTTATGCATTGAAGCCAGACTCACTGCTCGATGATGTCTGCAGCGTCGCGCTTAAAAACATGCTCGACGGAACTCGCTCGGGCTACAAGGGCCCTTTGGATGTGAAGTTCGTACCTCAAAAGGATTTCTCCAACAATCACTGCGTGACAGCCAACTCAGAGCAGATCAATGCCATCGCGGGCCCGTTGAACACGCGCTACAAGCTGGCCATTGGCGGGATGGTGTTCTTGCCCAGCCTGCTGCTGATGGCGCTTCTGATGTTCTTCGTGCCCAAGACGGCGATGCCGATCAAGCACGGGCTGTGACCCAAGAAACCGGCTCTAGCTGGCTTTTTAACCATTTTGGGCATCTGGGACTGGCAGTACCAGGTGCTGGCTATGTGGGGCCACGGCGTCGAGCCTGAGAGAGACCACAACCGCCCCCTCCCTGAAATCCCCGCTCATGGTGTTGTGCAGCTGAGCTGTAGGTTCTCATTGATCTTGCAAATATTCTCAGTACTTTTCAACAAGGCGTCGTTCCTATGAGGAGCGACACGCATCGTGAGATTAAGGCTAGGTTGGTGAGAGATTGCGATTCAGTGCGGCGACGGGGCTAGATCTGACTGGAATGATTAGGCGTAGCTGCCACTTTGGATTTGCAGCAGGGTGGACTGGATCAAGGCCAGCCCTCCAGGCTCTTGCAGTAGATCCCCTGGGCAGCGATTTCCGAATGCGGGCAGTGGCGCATTGAGCCACCCTTGCAGCCAGGCCTTGGCGTTGAATCCGTCAGGGCGCCCTGACTCCTCAACGATCTGCTTCACAAGGTCAATCAGCTCTTGTGGGGGTGCTGCTTCGCGGGGCTTGGCCATGCTGCATTTTGATCTTGCGGAACGCTGGCTGCAAGCTCCCTACAGTGCTCCATGTGCGGTACGTTTTGTGGAACTTCATTTGCTGGGTGCCGCATCATCAATTGCAGTTTCAAAAACTGCCAATTCTTGCGGGACAATCTCAACGCCTTATGTTCTGCTCCAGACACTACCGTCTACGGTTGCCAGTCAGAAGATTGTGAGAGGTTCAATGAGCTGTTTGCGAAACATGTACCCTAACTCTTAGGTCAGGCGGACCTGTCGCGGCGAGCCGCGCCAGTCCGCTTACCTCCAACGTTTGAGCGTCCGCTTTCAGCTGCCACCACAGCCTGCTCCTTGCCGACAGCACCTATTCGGCAATTCAGTGCCAACGACAGCAATCGCTGCAGAGCCGCCTTCAGCATGAGACGGTTGCAGATACTGACCTCCAGAAATCGGTACCTGTCGATTGGTAGAGTCACGGCTGCTGACCAGTCAGGTATTCAAGAAATGTATTCCTTGCATTCATGGCACTCGGGTAAGGGCTCACCACTCTTGCGTCCAGATCCACGCGCTGGTTTTTTAGAGACCGGGGTACTTCAGGAGTTTGCGTTTTAAACACCAAGCGCGCAAAACAAAGCCGCCTAAGGCCAATAGCCAGAGGCGGCTGCGAACAATATCGAGGGGCTTGAAACCCGTAGCTTATTTGCCTGCTTTCTCCGCCTTGCGTTTGGCTGCCTTGGGATCCACCACCGCCTTGAATTTGGCACCGGGCACAAACTTGGGCACGGTGGACGCCGGAATCTTCAGGGCTGCTCCAGTTGACGGGTTCTTGCCGGTGCGAGCAGCACGCTTGGCAGACTTGAAGGTACCAAAGCCCACGAGTTGGACGGCATCCCCCTTCTTGACGGCGGTTTGGACCGTTTCAATGAAAGACTCCAGCACCGCTGCAGCTGCGGCTTTGGTCAGGTCGTTCTTGGATGCCAGGAATTCAACGAGTTCTGCGCGGTTCATGTGTTTTCAGTAGATAGAGGAAGAGGCAGTGTTTATAGCGCTACCGCGGAACGCCCCCCTAAAGTGAGGAGCCGCTCCGCACTTCAGCGCAGTTGGTGCATTCTCACCTTGAGCTGCTCACCTGCTGCAGCGGTTAACCCTGTCTTCCGATCCGACAAGAACAGCGACTTGCAAAACGGCCGAAACAACCAGGAACGGTCATCCAATGCCATCCACGGCAGGTACGGCACGTCGTTGCTTCTCAGCCATGCCTGGCACTCGGCCTCCCGCTCGTAGGCGACAAGGCTGGAAGGTACATCGACCAAGGTGTTGAATCGGGGCGTTTCCCCCACCACTCGCTCAGCGATGTCTGCAGAAAACCGGCTGCGCAGTTGGTCTAGCGACTTTTGCAGCCGCCAGGTGCTGCTAATCACCACCTGCCACTCCGGTGCCTGTCGCAGTGCGTCTTCCAGCACGGGCAGACAACAGAAATGCTTGGATTCATGGCAGTGCTCTGGATGCAAAACTCCGTCAAAGTCCAGGAACAGGATGGGCATGCAGACTCCACAGGGGATGGCCTCTAAAAAGCGGGCAGGAGAATTGTCTCCTCCTTCACGCTCCCCGAGTCACATAGTGCGATCAGCGACCCCGGGGTAATCCACATGCACCAGCGTGGGATGGCGTGACCTTCACCGGTCAAACAGCTAGACTGGTGCAACGCAGGAATGAATCATGAACGGCCACACCTACCTCACGCTCTCGCTGATTTCGGCCGGACTTGTTCTGTTTGTGGCGTTCATTGGTCCATTGGCCAGTCGTTGGCACCAAAAACTCGAAAGAGATTTGCAGCGGATGAGAAAAACTGACCGCCGCCACCCCTGACAACGCCCGTGGCAGAGGCTCGGTACTGCTACTTACCAACCCCCGGCAAAAACTCCACCCCCGTGCGCCGCACCAACTCCCGGTAGCTGATGGGGGCCGAGACCCGTTCCCCCTTCCGGTTCTCTTGCCAATGCGCCCAGCTGCGGCCCGTGGTGGCGTCGTACACCAGCTTGAAGAGATAACGCGGAACCTGCACTCGGCCTTCCCCAATCGTTGGGGCTTTGGGCTCAAACACCGGCCCGGTGATCACATACACATCCCCCTTGGCGCGCAGTGCGTACTTGCGCGTGTCCTGCTCAATCTTGGCCCAAGAGCCACCGTTTTGCTGCGCGTTCTGGGGAACCATGTTCGCCAAAGAAAAACTCTGCGCCATGGCCGTGGGGGTGGGCATGTCTCCTGCGGGTGCCATGTGTCCGCGTGAATACCCCGAACGCTTGTAATCCTCCAACTCTGCACGCTCCGCTGCTGGAAGGCGTGCATCCGCGAAGAACTTGTCGGCCCGTCGTTCATCCGCGTCTTCAATGCTCTTGCGATTCAGGCGCTGCGCCACATAGACCGGCGTCTTGGTCTCCCCACTGTGCAGCACGGCAAACGCTTCATAGCAAAGCTCACGCAGAGCAGGGCGAGGTGCCACCACAGGAGGTCGTCCCTCCACAAAAAACTGCCGGCACTCGGCAAAGCTCGTAGGGTGGGGAACGATCAGCGGCGCCAGGTCATTGAAGTAACCACGGGCCAGGGCGGGCAGGGTAACAAAGAGCGCCAACGCGAGAACAAGTGCGGGGCGACGGGCAGAAATAGTCACAGAATCTGGTGCAGCAAAAAGGCCGGTGATTTGAACACCACCTGGATGCAGAAACCCCTTGATACACTGGCCCGCATGGGGGAAAAGATGAGAGTCGATGCGCATGACCAGTAACCAAGTCTTGACCCACAGTGCACTGCGAGCCGGTGCACTTCTCGGGCTCTCCCATGCAAAACTCGCCCGTGCCTTGGGCCTGGACCAAAGCACGGTCTCAGCGATGGAGCACGGGTTGGCAGAGCTTCAAGGCGACACTCCCAGCGGGCAGCGTGCTCTCACCCTGATCAAGATCTACCCGGCGTTGACTGCCAATGTGGACGGGGATGAACAAGCCTCCAAGCAGTGGGTTTGCTCACACAACACAGGCCTTGTGGGAACGCCTGCATTGCTCATGCAAAGCGAAGGTGGATTGAACGCTGTCCTGGCTTACCTGCAGAGCATGGAAGCTCTGCAAGGGCGGTGAACGCTTTGCGTACCGGAGCCTCCCCCTTCTTGCCCATGTCCACTCCGCGCAGCGCGGACGTGGTGCTGTACCTGGACCTTGATGGAGTGGTGCATCACGAGCAGGTACTGTGGCATCCCCACAAAGGGATCTACATGAGTCCGTACGAAGCTCCAGGGCGCAGCTTGTTCGAGTGGGTGCCGATCCTGGAAGCTGCCTTGGATCCTTACCCCAGCGTAGCGCTGGTGCTCAGCAGCACCTGGTGCATCCGGCCAGGTTACAGCGCAACCCTCAAACGACTCCCTCTTTCCTTGCGCTCTCGCTTCATTGGTGGGACATATCACAAGCGGGTGCACGGCGCAGACCCTTGGAATCTGGCGATGTTCCGGGGTATGCCACGGGGCGAGCAGGTGCTCGAAGATGCCATGCGCAGAAAGCCTCGGCAGTGGCTTGCGCTGGATGATGACCTTGAAGGGTGGCCTGAGGCTTGCCGGGAGAACCTCATCGCCTGCGAGGGGACGACGGGGTTGTCGGACGGGGAAGTTCAGCGGGAGCTCGGGGAGAAGTTGCAGCGTTGCCATGAAGCGCTGGCCATCCTGTCGCGCCCGCGTTAGCGCTTCTCGTGGAGAAGACGCCGACCATCCTCCTGCCTTCTTTCTTTTTTAAAGAGGCGTTTCAGTACCGTCCAGACCCACCATGGCGTTTGCGGGGCCGATTTCTAACGGAACACCCATGAACTCCCGCTCCCAGCCTGATTGCAGTGGACTGGCGATGGATTCATTCACCAACTTACGTACCTGGTTCAGCGTCGTCAGTGCTGAATCTGTCAGTACAAATTTCTGCGGGTAGGCGTTGTTGTGCGCCTTCCAGTGCGCCTGCAGGGCCAACGACATCGGGGTGTAGAGATTGGTCATCCGGGGATTGTGCTGCAGGCTCAAGTCGAAAGCTGGTACAAAAAACGCCGGGGAGGTCCCTGCTGAATCGTGCGTATTCCGGACGCGCCCGAAGACTCAACCAGTCAGATGCACAGGGCACATTGCCCGCTTACGCTGTGCCTGCGACAGAAGCAACATTGGCTACAAAGGTTGTTGGCTATGTGGCAAGCCTGCTGCCAGTTGTGGGTCGGTAAAGCGCCGCAGCTGCATGCCAAGAATCACTGAACGCGTTTTCTGGGACCCCATATGGCGTGCGATAGCACAGCATTGCGCACACGACTGGAAAGGAGTCTCCCTCCAATGACTGTGACGGGCTTGGGCTGGATCAGGATCTCACCATCGCGCGCGCCAAAGAAGACCCACTGACCCACTCTGAATCCAGAGAGCGTTGGGGGGATGTGGACCGTATTGCCTCGTGTAATGGCCGTGGTGTACGACGCCTTCGGGCGCTTGGCGGAGCGAAGGTCACGCTGTTGACTGATGGGCACGATTGGACTCCCGAGAGATTAACCCGAGGGTACGGGGAAGCCGCGCTGGAAGCAACCTGGGCATGATCTGACGGCAGTCACTCTTTGAGATGCCTTGCATCCAAAGTGACATTCACCTACCGTCCATTTCTACATCATGAGTATGCATATTGATGGGTAAATGGAATCTATAGAAATCACCACAACACCACAGATTCATTTGGCAGAGGAGCAGAACAAGAAGCAATGAGGCAGCTCACATCGTTGATCAAACGAGTGGGAGGCAAAGTCGGGTTGATGTGCTGGCGCGCGTATTACACGGCCAGGCTTGGTCCACTCACTGAACCAAAACAGGTAGCTCTACCTGCTGCGCGGGATCTTTCGCTCGATGCACAAACAGCGCCAGTGCTGGTAGCTTGATGAGGGCCTCTGCCTGCTCAACCGTGCCATGCAGCCATGTATCCCAATCCATCTTTTCAAGCGGGACCACTGTCCGCTTGTCCTGCATGTCGGGCGGGCGCTTGTGATCAGGCCGGTGCATCAGGTTGAGCACTGGCACGTCGTCGCAGTTCTGCGTGATCATGGTGTAGCTGGCCACCACTTCGCCCGTGGCGGGGTCGGTCCATTCACTCCATAGACCTGCCAACCCCCAGGGCTCGCCATCGGCGCGCTCGAACTGCCAGGGGATGTGTTTGCCGGTGCCCCAGTAGGGTTCGACGTACAGCTGCGCGGGGATGATGCAGCGTTGGCCCTTGCGCCACGGACCACCGTATGTCCATGACTTGGCCATACCTTCGCGCCGGGCGTTCACGGTGCTCAGTCGTTTTCCGTCCTTGCCGGTGGGGATGTGTGTCTTGGAGTTCGGCGGGATCATGCCCCACTGACCCACCACCAGCTTGCGCTCTGCCTCGCCCTTGGCCCGTAGGAAGGGCCCACGGTACAGCGGGCTCATCTTGTCGCGCCACTCTTGCTCGGGCACGTCAGCGAAGTGCATCACCAGCTGCTCTCGGCCCGGGACCTCGTAGTAGGTACACATGGCAACATTCTGGCAGGAGCTGGATATACTGTAAATATGTACAGTTTTTTGAATTCTCCTCTGCCAGTGCCGTATGACTCGGCCGTGCAGGCGCTGGCCTTGCCCATCTGTGGGGTGAGCGTGCGCGCGGGGTTTCCATCGCCTGCAGATGACTTTGCGGTCGAGCGGCTGGACATCATGCAGTTGCTGGTGAAGCACCCTCAAGCCACGTACTTTTGGCGAGTGCGGGGCGACTCTATGCGCGATGCGGGTATTGATGACGGCAGCATCATCGTGGTAGATCGGGCCATCAAGCCCAAACACGGCTGCATCGTGGTGGCCATCGTGGACGGTGAATGCACCGTGAAGTACCTGCATCAGCGCGCGGGGCGCATCAAGCTGCGCGCGGCCAATCCTACCTACCCCGACATCATTCCCCGCGACGGCCAGACCATTGTGGTGTGGGGTGTGGTGAGTGGATGCGTGAAGCTTTTTCCGACGTGACCTGATGGATGGAGGCCAGCATGTATGCGCTGGTGGATGGGAACAACTTCTATGTGAGCTGATCTGACTTGACCCAAGTGTTAGTACTATTCAGCCATGTATTCCTTCCTTCCTGACTTCGGATTCATCGTCACTTTGAGACGAGTAGCAGGTGGGAGCTGGGGGAGGAAGATGCCTGTTGATAACTCTGAATTGGCCCGTTGGCGGTCGCTTGATGCAGCCATGGAGCTGAGGTCACTGGCTGACCATGCGAAGGAAGATCTGTCTTATGTGCCACGGTTCAACACGCGGTCGTCCCGTTGGCAAGCCTCTGTGGCTGGCAACGACCTCGAGATTCTTTGCACCGGGCCAAAATTTTGGGATGACCGAGCCAACTGCGGTGGCGTAGGCGCGCTGGATTTGGCCCTGTACTTTTGTGGCATTAGCTTCAAGAAGGTGGCCCGCTTGCTTGCGGAACGCAATCGATGAAGTTGCTCTTTTCGACTCGTGATCTGGAAATTGGTGGCAGGCCGGTAGAAGGCTTTCCTCTGCTGATTGACGACGAGTGCATGCCATTGCAGCCAGCCCAGAACTTTCTCTTGCACGCATTGCTTGAGAGCGGTTCGATGCGCAGCAAGTTGACCTGGGAAGCAGTTGGTAGACGCCTCTACGACTACTTTGCTTTCCTGAACGCCAATGGGTTGGCGTGGGATCAAACTAATGCGCCAATTGGCGCGTCGCCACTGAGTCGCTACCGAGCTTGGTCTGCCGGTGAACTGAAACTTGCGCCGAGAACCATCAATAAACGACTCTCCCTGGTTGTTCGCTTCTATGAATGGGCGAGCCAGAGGGGATACATCGCCAGTTTGCCCTTCTCCGATCGACAGATCCGAGCGCATGGCAAACACGGAATGCTTGCGCATGTGAAAACAGGTGGGACAACGGTTGAGCGCGCATCGGTATTGCTTCGTGAATACCGCTCGCCCATCAAGTTCTTGACCAATCATCAGGTTCAGGTTTGCCGCCAACACCTGCACAACCCAAGCCATCGACTCCTCTTTGAGCTGATGCTGCAATCAGGTCTGCGGTCATGCGAGGCGCGTACATTCCCAGCGAAATACGTTTTCGACCCTGCAGGACGAAAAGGTCTTGTTGAGGGACAGGTGATACGCATGGATTTGAACCCGCAAGATTTGTCGATCAAATTTGAGCGCCCTCGCTCGGTGGATCTTCCATGGCGGCTGATGGAGGAACTAAACGCCTATAAAAATCTGGAACGTGAGCTTAGGAAAAGCCGTGGTGGGGGTGATCCCGGCGCGTTGGTATTGACGGCATACGGATCTGAAATGGCAAGGACCAGTGTCGTGGGACTGTTCGGCGAGCTCTCCAAAAGAGTGGGATTCCCAGTCACGGCCCACATGTTGCGCCATACCTATGCCACTTATACCCTGGCCGCGCTTCGTAAGAGCCCCTCATTCATGGGTGAGCCTCTTCTGTATGTGCGCGATCGCTTGGGCCACTCGGACGTTCAGACCACAGCCGAATATCTGCACCTGATCAATCAGTTGGAAGCGCAGCTTGTGCTGGCACACGAGGACTTTGTCGATGGCATCTTTGGCGATGGGAATGCTGCATGAGAAAACCAAAGTCCTACCGCGTGTCGTCAACTCACTCCGGCAACTCGCAACTACCAACGGGGCAATCAGAGACCTTCTTCACAGACGGTCCCGCGTTCGAGCTGGAGGTCGATGCAACTTCCCGCAGGAGGGTGGATTACAAGGGCTATATGGGCAGAGGCTTTGACGCATGGGTGCGGGCTGGTCTTGCAGCTTTGCGATCGGTTGCTGATTCTGGAACGGTTGCACCGAAAACAATCATCAACTATGCGGGTTCCGGCTGGCCCAGATGGCTTGAATTTTTGATTGCCTCGAAAGGACCTGCCGACCCCAAACACATGCGGCCGGAGCACATAAATGGCTTTGTTGCTTGGCTCAATCGCAGGTATCCCTCCAGAACGAGCGCTCACACGAATTACGCCCATGTCAAGCCAATGCTAATTGCCATTTGCAATCTTGGGCTGGGTCCGATTGATGCCGAGAGGTTGTTTCCGGTCAAGGCCTTCAGCAATAAGGCGGCAAATCGCCTTAGCGCCAAGGCGTTGTCGAATGCGGAAATCCTTCGCTTGGCAGAAGCCTTGAAAAGGGACCTGATCGCGATCCATCGCAATGAATTCAGAGGTCCCGACTCCGAAGCGCTGGCCGTGTCATTTCTGGTGATCGCGTTGCGCACAGGAATCAACACCACACCTTTGCTCGAAGCCACGCGGGATTGTCTGACTCCAAATCCATTCATTCCCAACATGATGGTGATGCGGACCTTCAAGCGGCGTGGAAAAGGCCAACAAGCAAACCCTATGCGTCAATCTGATGACAACCTGGGCACAACCGTTGTGCCCATGGACGGCGTTGCCGTGTTGCGAGGGGTGATCGCCAGGACGGAACACCTATGCGCAGAAGCTCCACCCAAAATCCGAGACCGGATATGGCTGTATCGATCCCAATCACGAAAAGTCCATGGGGAGTTGTTGGCGCTGTCCGAAAACAGCTTGAAAGTTGGGATCAGGAAATTTGTCTTACGGCATGGGTTGCTAGGCGACGACGGAAAGCCATTGGCGCCAACCCCGACTCGCCTGCGCAAGACCATGGCTGCCAAGCTTTGGAAACTCAGCGATGGCGATTTGATTGCAGTAGCAGCGGCCATCGGCCATTCCCCTGATGTGGCGGATCAACACTACCTTAGCCTGACCGAAGACATGAAGGTTGATGCAGCGCGCTTTGTTGGGCTGGCCTTGCCGGAGATTTTTCGTGGCAAAGGAGCTGTGCAGTCCAGCATGCCGGTGTCCATCAGAAAGACCGTTCAGAACACGCCCGTGGGGAAGTGCGCAAGTTCCCTGGATGGAAAGAACGCGCCAAAAAATGGCATTGACCACTGCGATCGGTTTACCGAATGCCTGACCTGTCCGACCTATGTAGTGGTAGGGAGCGTCAAGGACTTGCACCGCTTGTTCAGTTTCCAACTGTTTCTTCAATCTGAAATTGACTACATGGTCGGACCTGACATGGAGCCTTGGCGCAACCACAAAAGTGAATTGATGGCGCTGATCGATCGATTCACCGCTGCGAAGTTCGCCCGCTCTGTTGTTGAGGAAGCAAAGTCTTTGGCCATCACGAAGCCACATCCATTCTGGGCGGCGCGTATGAGGGCCGTCACGCTTGCGAACGGGAGAGTCCATGGTGGATAACTTGGCCATCCGCGCCGCACCGCACAATGTCAGACCGCCCGACCTAACCTATACGGTGGTCAGCGAGGTGATCGATGACCATGGGCACAAGCATGTACTCAGTCGTTTTGACGATGCGAGATGGGATTTGACCCCTTACTTCGAGCAGTCCAACATTCCAGAGTCCATGAAGACAATCGTCTGGCCCGTGGACGTGCCGCCATCACTTCTCAAGGATACAAAAGCCGCACTTTTTGAGTGGTTCAAATTTGGGCGGCCTGGCTACAAGGCTGCAATTGCCAGAACCATTTTTATTGCAGCAGTGAATGCCGGTCCGTTTCTTCGCTGGCTGACACAGCATGGAGTTAAGTCCTTCAACGAGATCAAGCCATTGCACCTAGCGACCTTCCGTCAACTGTGCAAGGACGAAAGACTTCGGCCACGCGGGGTCAAATCCAGACTTGAAATTGTCGACTTGGCGTGGGTCTTTCGGGATCACTTGCATGAGCCTCCCGGTAAATATCCATGGGGCGACATGTCTTTCGCTGCCTACTGTGGTCTGATGGGCCATGAGGTCAGATCATCCGCGGGATTGGGCGTTGGCAAGACGCCAGTGATTCCGCGAGAGGTGCAAAGTGCGTTGTTTATTCATTGCGAACGCATATTCAACCAAGCGGAGAATTTGTTTAGTCAGCGCGATGCAGGCACGCTTGGGCCATCTACCGAGCCCATGCGCGACTTGCGCGATGCTTGCCTCTATCTACTCTCCATCACATCTGGCATGCGCAATGATGAAGTGATCGGCATTGAGGTGGGTGCCGGTCGGCGCGAGTTGCGTGACGAGGTTGAATATTGCTGGGTAACCTCGGTTGAGCACAAAACCGGAAAAGGCCGTGTTGAATACTTGGTGCCATCGATGACGCTCAAAGTTGTCGAAGTTCTGGAACGCTACTCTGAACCGCTGCGCGTCGCCCTCAAGGACGAGATTGACGCGCTTGAGGCTTCTATAGCCCAGATGGGCGATGCCTCAGGACGCAGAGAGTTCGTCAAGCGGCTCAATCAAGCCAGAGGGGATGTGCAGCGGGTCTTCTTGGGGGTGATCTACGGCAAAAACAACCAGATTACCGCATTGAGCGGTGTGGCATCACGCGTGGCCATGCTGCGTCTGGCCGTCAAGGCCGGGCAGGATTGGAAACTCAGTCCACACCAATGTCGTCGCACCTACGCCAGAACCTTTGTGGAATCTAGGATGGGACGCCAAGCGCTGGTGTTTCTCAAATGGCAGTTCAAGCATTCGAGCATCAGTATGTCCCAGCTCTATGCCGCGAACCCGGCTCAGGACCCGGCCCTTTACGAAGACATGCTGACTGAGTATTTCGACATCAAGAGAGATCTGTTGGAGACCTGGAGCAGTCCAGATCAGCACCTGAGCGGCGGCGCAGGCCGGAAAATCCTCGAAATGAGGGCAAGCGCAGTTCCTGACCGAGAGCGACTTGTGGACAACACGGCCATGCAGATCAACATTCGCGCGACAGGGCATGGTTGGTGCATTGCGCAGGACTCAGGTTGCGGCGGCGCCGGTCTCTATGAAAGCACTCGATGTGTGGATTGCAGGAACTCGGTCATCGACGAAGAGCACATCGCCGTGTGGCAAGGCATCCATGAGCAGCATCGGGAAATGCTGGAGCTCGACGACTTGGGGCCAGTCGCCAACGCACGCATTCGCCGGGATCTTGCGCTTTCTGCCAAGGTGATTGCAGACTTTGGCGTCGCGGTGAATGGTGTGATCGCCGAAATCCAACCCATTGAAAGCAGCCAAATATGAGTCCATCTGTACCAAACGGATCGGCCGCTACCAGAAGCCGCCAGCATACGGAAAAGCGCCTCAGAGAGGCCATTGATCAGCTCCAAAATTCGGGCGACAAGGTCAGCATCTCTGCGGTCGCCAAAGCGGCGGAGGTCACCCCTGCGCTGATCCACAACACCTACCCCGACATCGCCGAGAGAATCCGTGGTGTCGTTGGGAAATCCACACGATTGCAGCGGGACGCGAAGCATGAAGCCTTGGTCAAGGAGCGAGAACGCAACCGCGAACTGCGCGCCGAAGTTGAACGTTTGCGACTTGACGCTGCGAAGCTGGCCTCTATCAACTTTACCCTTTTGAGCAAGCTTGCCGTTTACGAAGAAACAGGCAACGGCAAGGTCGTGTCCTTCGCGACTCCGACGATCGCCTCAAGGTAATCACATGCTTGCCTTGATTGACGCATCGAACTTTTATGTCAGCTGTGAACGCGTGTTCCGCCCCAGTTTGAACGGCCGTCCAGTGATTGTGCTGTCTTCAAACGATGGTTGCGCGATTGCGCGCAGCAACGAGGCCAAGGCGCTCGGCATCAAGATGGGCGAGCCGTGGTTCAAGATCCGCCACCTGGAGGAGCAGGCCGGGCTGGTCGCCTTGTCGGCCAACTTCACGCTCTACGGAGACATGAGCGACCGCATGATGAGCCTGGCCGCAGGGCTGGGTCCCACCCAAGAGATCTACAGCATCGACGTAAAGCTTCATCGGCTTGCACGGTGTGCGTGGTGATCTGGTGGAGCGGGCCTGGAAGATCCGGGCGCGCATCCACCAGTGGATCGGCATACCGTGCGGGATCGGCATCGCCCCCACCAAGACCCTGGCCAAGCTGGCCAACCACATCGCCAAAACCGCTGAGCGCAAGCCAGGCAGCTACCCGGCAGACCTGGCCACCGTTTGCGACCTGTCGGCGCTGAGCAGCCAGCGTTTGAGCGAGGTGCTGCAGGCGACCGAGGTGGGCGAGATCTGGGGCATCGGTCGGCAGATCTCTCAGCGCTTGCAGGCCATGGGGGTGCGCAGCGCACATGACTTCGTGGCCTTGCCGTGTGAGGTGGTGCGGGGCAACTGGGGCGTGGTGTTGGAGCGCACTTGGCGGGAGTTGAGAGGGGAGCCCTGTCTGGAGCTGGCAGACCTGCCGCAACCCAAGCAGCAGATCGCTTGCACGCGCAGCTTTGGCAGGGCTGTCACCGAGCTGTCGCACCTCCAAGAAGCCATCAGCGAGTTCACCACCCGAGCGGCCGAGAAGCTGCGACGCCAGCGTCACAGGGCAGGGCAGGTGCTGGTGTTTGCCAGGACCTCACCGTTCAGAGAAGGCCCCAGGTTCTCCAAAAGCGTGGTGGTGCCATTGGTTCGGCCTTCAGCCGACACCTCTGAGCTGACCTCAGCGGCGTTGAAGGGCTTGAGGTCGATCTACCTGCCGGGCTACCAGCTGGCCAAGGCCGGGGTCATGCTGCTTGACCTGGTGCCCAACGACCTGGTGCAGTGGGAGTTGCTGTGGGAAGAGCCATCTCCGGATCAGCGCGATCGCTCGCGTTTGATGGAGGCGTTGGACCACGTCAATGGGCGCTTCGGAAAGCGCACGTTGCTGCTGGGCAGCTCTGGCATGGATCAAGGTGTCGACACCTGGGGCATGAAGCAAGTCAGGCGGACCCCCAGGTACACGACGGATTGGTGCGAGGTGCCAGTGGCCAGGGCGTGAGGGTGTCACCTTTGCTGGTTCTTCAGCGACTCGACTTGAGCCAGCACCTCTCGCTGTTGCGCTCTTTGACGCTGATGGTGTGCCACGTAGTTGGCGATCTGCTCGTTGCGAGGCAGAGCAATGTCTCCCATGACAAACGAGCCGCCAAGTGCAATCAAGTTTCGCTGCCGATCCGAGCTCGCCTCAGCCGCCTCGGCCAAACGCGAATCGACAGCATGGACCGCTTCCTGATGGATCTGCTCGTCGCTGACATCTGCGTACGATAAGTCTGCCCCAGGGAAGGAGCGAATGTATTCCCAGACATGCAGGGGAAGCTTGACCATCACTCGATCAGGCGTGACCTCGAAGTCGGCTTTGTCCAGTTGCAGGAACACATGCTTTTCGTCGAAGACTTCGTTGTATAGATGGAAGCCCGTGCCGTGGGCGATAGAGCACTTGGTGGACATGGAGGCTAGCTAGTCTCTACTGGTCTAAATCATCGTCAGTGTGTAGCAACATTGTGCAACCGGCGCTTTGCTTGTGTCGGTGGAACTCGTTCACTTCAAATCTAAAGCGTGAAAGCCCACCCCTGTGCCAGTGTATAGGCCCGACCTACTATCCATTTGGGACGATCGGCTTGTTTGCTGAGGTGGGTATTGCGCTCAGTGCCCAGTCGGATCAGCCGCAGTTGATGTACGCGACAAGGTAATGCCGTCTATTTGACCTTGTGCTTCCCAACCTCCGCCGAGACTTCGGTAGACCGATACCAGAGCGCTGGCTGTGGACACCTGAGCTTGAAGGTATGCATCTTGTTGCTGCAGCGACTCGCGCTCTGCATCCAGGACTGCCAGGAAATCTGATGACCCCGCTTCGTAGCGCAAAAGGGCGAGGGTGGATGCGATCTTTGCTTGTCGTGACGCCTCTTCCAGCCTCGCGGCGCGGAGCGACTCACGTGTGAAGCTGCTGAATGCACCCTCGGTCTCCTCAAGCGCGATGGCCAGCGCTTGGTCGAAACGAATGAGACTTTGCTGAGCTCTGGCTTCTGCTCCGCGGACTCTGGCACGCAGTGCGCCACCATCAAAGGGCGTCCACTTGATGTTGGCCCCAAGAGACCAGCGTCTGGAAGCCGAGTCCAGCATGTCGCCAACATCGGCTGCGTTGAAGCCCAGCAGGCCAGATAGAGATAACCGCGGGTACAGCGCGGCCTGCGCCACACCTATGTCTGCCGTTGCTGCTGCCAGTTCGCGCTCAGCGGCAATCAAATCTGGTCTGCGCTTCAGCCAAGCCTGCGGGGTTCCCACGGGCAGCGCGCTCAAGGCGGTAACTGGCAAGCCCGGCAAGGGCGCTGGCTCACCCAAGTCACGCATCAGGTCGCGTGCCGGCTGGGCAGTCAGCGTTGCCAGACGTAGCACCACCCTGTCGATGCTGTTGTCAAGCGCGGGCAACGCTGACTCGGTACTGGCAACAAGTCCTCTGGCCCTCGCCAAATCAAGCTCGCTGGCGCGACCATGGTTGGCGCGCGCCTCGGTGATCAGCAGCGCTTCGCGTTGCTTCTCAAGAGCCACACGCGACAACTGAAGGCGCTGCTGAAGTCCACGCAAGTCAAAGTAGTAGCGGGCAACCTCTGCTGCGACCGAGGTTTGTGCTGCTGCGATGCCAACTTGGCTGGCATCTACCCTGGCGGCAGCTGCTTCGCGAGTTCTACGTAGCCCGCCAAACAAGTCAATCTCCCAATTCGCAATGAACCCGGCGTCAAACACGTTCCCCGTGCGTTCGCTGCGACTGGTGCCAGGCCGTTGTGTGAGGGGTTGCACTGAGCGCTCTGCGCTCGCGTTGATGCCAGCGTCAGGTAAGCCGGAGGCTTCAGCCTCTCCCAACCCGGCGCGTGCCTCCTGAAGGCGCGCTTGTGCAACTCGCACGTCCCCATTTGCAGACAGTGCCCGCTCAACCAGGGCTGTGAGTTGTTGATCGTTGAACCCCCGCCAAAACCTTGCGATGTCAGCAGACACCTCACGGTTGTTGGAGGAGGGGCTACCCGGTTGTATGAAACTGGAGTCCATCACTGGATTGGGGCTCTGATGATCTGGGCCGATGCTGGTGCATGCCGCGAGCGCCAGGCTCATGCTGAGCACGGATAGCCTCATGGGTGTCATCGTCTTAATCATGGATGCCTCCTTGCACGTTCAGATCTGGCGTGTGCGAGGTGGGCTTTGCTCGACTGGCTTGGCGCGATCGCAGCAGGACATAGAAGACAGGGGTCAAGAAGATGCCAAAGGCAGTGACGCCCAGCATGCCGGAGAAGACGGCAATGCCCATCGCTTGTCGCATCTCGCTGCCGGCACCACTCCCCAAGATCAATGGAATCACCCCAGCACAGAAAGCGATCGATGTCATCAGAATGGGTCGCAAACGCAGGCTGCATGCCTTCACGATGGCGTCAAAGAGCTCTTCTCCGCTGTCCTCCAACTCTTTGGCGAACTCGACAATCAGGATGGCGTTCTTGCACGCTAGACCAACCAGGACCACGAGGGCGATTTGGGTGAATATGTTCAAGTCACCTGACTGGAAGAACGGTGGGAAGCTGGAAAGCCAGACGCCGAAAATCGCCGAGAAGATGCCCATTGGGACGATGAGCACAATGACAAGCGGCAGGCTCCAGCTCTCATACTGTGCGGTGAGGACCAAAACGACAAGCAAAACGGAAATGGCCAAAACAACAGCAAGCACCGGCAGCTTGATTGAGGTGCCTGGAATGGTCAGGTCCCGAGTCAGGCGATCTTGGTATGCGAGTTCTGTCCATTCATAGGTCATGCCTTTGGGAAGAGTTCGCTGCAGCAGAGACTCGATTTCTGCCTCGGCCTGGCTGGACGAAAACCCGACGTTTGGGGCACCGTTGATGTCAGCGGACGGGAAGCCGTTGTACCTCGTCACGCGTGTGGGGCCGAACGTCGGCTCAACGTCCATGATGGCTCCAAGTGGGACCATCTCACCAGCTGAGTTGCGTGTTTTGAGTGCCGTGATGGCCGACGCATCTCCTCGATACTGTGCATCCGCCTGAACCACCACTTGGTAAGTCTTTCCGAACTTGCTGAAGTCATTCACGTAGAGCGACCCGAGGTTCACCTGCATGGTGTCGTAGATGTCACCCAGTGCGATGCCCATTTGTTTCGCTTTGGTTCGATCAATGTCGGCGAAGAGTTGCGGCACGTTGATCTCATACCCAGAGTAGGGCGTGACGATGCTGGATTTGGGGTTGCCGTACACCTGCCCCAGGGTGCCCCACACCGCGCCGTAAAGCGCCTGCTCGCCAAGCCCGCCGCGATCCTGAACTTGCAGCTTGAAGCCGCCAGCGTTACCCAAGCCATCAACGGCTGGCGGTGGTACGACGAACATCCGAGCCCCTTGTATGGACTGGATGGCGCCATTGACCTGACCGAGGATGCCGTATTTGCTGAGCTCACGTGTGGTTCGCTCCTCGAACGGAGCCAGGCCAAAAAACACAACACCTTCGTTCGGCGCAGCAGTGAACCCCGCAATCGACAGGCCTGGAAAAGCTATGCTGTCAACGATGCCTGGAACCTTTCGGGCCACGTCGCTCATCTGCCGAATCACAGCCTCGGTGCGTTCAATCGATGCACCAGATGGCAGTTGCACGATGCCAACCAGGTACTGCTTGTCCGGCGCTGGAACGAAGCCTCCAGGTAGCCGCGCAAACAGCAGGGCGGTTGCTCCGAGCAGCAGCGCGTAAACAATGAGTGCAGCTGACTTCCGCCTCACTAATCCGCCAACTTGATGTCCATAGCGTGTGCTTGCTCGGCCAAACACCCGATTGAACCAGCTGAAGAACCCGCCAAGGACTCGATCAATGGCGCGCGTGAGTCGATCTTTCGGTGCGTCATGTGGTCGCAGAAGCAGTGCAGACAGGGCGGGACTCAGCGTCAGAGAATTGAAAGCCGAAATCACCGTGCTGATCGCGATCGTGACTGCGAACTGTTTGTAGAACTGTCCAGTCAGCCCTGGCACGAACGCCAGCGGAACGAACACCGCGCACAGGACCAGTGCAATGGCGATGATGGGCCCCGACACCTCTCGCATGGCTTTGATCGTTGCGTCTCTGGGGGTGAGGCCCGCCTCGATGTTTCGTTCGACGTTCTCCACCACAACGATGGCGTCGTCCACGACGATGCCAATCGCCAGCACCAGGCCGAACAGTGTCAGCGTGTTGATGGAATAGCCAAGCAGCAACAGGAAGGCGAACGTGCCGACCACTGACACAGGAACCGCCAGAAGGGGGATGATCGAAGCGCGCCACGTCTGTAGGAACACGATCACCACGATCACCACCAGCGCAATGGCCTCCAGCAGAGTCACCACCACCTTTTCGATGGACGTCTGCACAAAGCGCGTTGGGTCGTAAACAATGCTGTAGCTCACGCCTGGAGGAAAGCCCTTGCTGAGTCGCTCCATGGCCTTTCTGACATCGCTGGAAAGGGCAAGCGCGTTAGAGCCCGGAGCTTGGAAGACGGCGATTGCAGCTGCTTCCTTGTTGTTGAGCAAACTCCGCAGCGCAAAGCTGCCGGCCGACAACTCGACACGCCCAATGTCTCGAATCCGAACAAGTCCCCCTGTGCCCCGATCAGCCCTGACGATGATGTCGGCGAACTCTTCTTCGGAGGTCAACCGGCCTTGCGTGTTGACCGCGAGTTGGTACTCCGTGCCGGCTGGAGCGGGCGGTGCGCCCACAGTACCCGCAGCGACTTGCGCGTTTTGCTCGCGAATGGCCGCCACCACGTCTGAAGTGGTCAGACCTTTGGTCGCAAGCTTGGCGGGATCAAGCCAAATCCGCATTGCATAGTCACCCGCGCCGAACATCTGTACGGAGCCCATGCCCGGAATGCGAAGCAAATCATCCCGCAGGTTGAGCTGTGCAAAGTTTCGCAAGTAAAGCGCATCACGACTGTCATCAGGACTGACCAGGTTCACCACCATGGTCAGGTTCGGGCTGCTTTTTTCTGTCGTCACGCCAATTTGGCGCACGATGTCTGGCAGGCGTGGAAGCGCTCGATTGATGCGGTTTTGTACTGCTGTCTCGGCAACCTGAGGGTTGGTGCCGATCTTGAATGTCACCGTGAGAGTCATGCTCCCGTCTGCGGTCGCCTGGGAATCAAAGTAGAGCAGGTTCTCGATGCCGCTGATCTGCTCCTCGAGTGGGGTTGCCACCGTCTCGCTGATGACACGGGGGTTCGCGCCGGGGAACTGCGCGCGAACCACGATCTGTGGCGGCGATACCTCTGGGTACTCCGAAAGCGGCAACTTGAAGATTGCCAGCGCACCAACCAGAAAAATGAAGATCGACAGCACCGCAGCAAAGCGCGGCCGATCGATGAAGAAGCCGGAAATATTCATGTGATGGCCCCGCTTCAGTTGGTCGCCTCAGGCGCTTGGGCTGGCTCGGAAGATGACCGCGAAGGAGTCATTCCCCTGCCTGCGGGTGAGGAGATCGGCAGGCCCGATTCATCCACCTTCAGTACCTCAGGCTTCACGGGTACGCCGGGCATGATTCGTTGAAGGCCCTCGACCACCACACTCTCTCCAGGCTTGACGGTGTCTCCCAGGACGACACGCATTCCATTCTTCAGCGTGCCTTGGCGCACCACACGGAGTTGAGGCAGACCGTCTTTGCCGACCACTGTCACGACCTTGCGGTCTTGATCAGTGCCGATGGCTCTCTCGGGCACCAAGGTGGCGGTGTATGGGGCGCTGGTCTCCATCGAGATGCGAGCTGACAAACCCGGTACGAAGCGACCTTGTCGGTTGTCAAAGCTGGCTCTCACGCGGATCGACCCAGTCTGAGTGTTGATTCGGTTGTCGACAAAGTCGAGCGTGCCTGTGTGCGGGAATCCCTCTTCGTTAGCGAGGCCCATGCGAACGACGGGCGCCTTCCCTTTGAGGGATCGGATGCGCAGAAATGTCTGCTCGCTGATGTCAAAGTAGGAGTAAACGATGCTGTTGGATGCGATCGTGGTGAGGACAGCTTGGTCGTTGACCAAGTTCCCAGCCGTGATGGCCGACCTGGATATCCGACCCGAAATGGGCGAGAACACGGACGTGTAGGAGAGGTTGAGACGTGCGAGTCTCAAGGCTGCTTCCGCTGCCTCCAGGTCAGCAGCACTTGTTCTTGCTCCAGCTGCGAGCTGATCGACCTCTTGCTTTGAAATCGCTTTGCTCCTGAGCAACGTTTCCGCCCTCGTCAGCTCAGAGCTGGCAAGCTCGCTGCGAGTTCGAGCGGCAGCCAGTTGTGCGCTTGCACGGTGAACCTCAGCTTCAAATGGGCGCTTGTCGATGGTGTAGAGCAGCTGTCCTTTGGCAACGATGGCCCCGTCCCTGAAGTGCACGGTGTCAATCGAGCCCGCAACCCTCGGACGGATCTCCACGAATTCAGCTGCTTCGATGCGACCGCTGAACATTTCGGTGTCGATGACATTTCGCTGGACAGCAGGTGCGACGCTGACTGGCATGGCCTGCGGTGCGTCGCGCTCTGCCCCAGTTTGGCCGGTGCATGCTGCGAGGCAGAGGGTGGAGATGACGATGGCTGCAACAAGCGGCACAGACAGTTGTTGGCGGACATGCCGCGAGGAAGTGAAAAGCATGTGCATTGGTTGCTCCGTGAGTGAGCCGGGCCGTTGGTCTCAGTGGTGGCTTTTTTGGGGGGCGTCATAGGGCCGAGCTTGACGATCTGGTCGCAATCCTAGCGGTACAGGTGAATCAAAAATGATTCACCTGAATCGATGCAGGTTAAAATCACGCCTGTTTGCAAGACGCAAGAATCTCTGAGCAAAAATGCCTAACGCGACTCATGAGTTCCCATGCATCGACTGACACCGGCGGCGGTTCGGCACCAGCCGTTGCCCATACCGAAGATGAAAAGCTGCTGGCTGCACTCGCCTTGGCACTGATCGACAAGCCGCGTGCCACGCTGCATGAGTTGGCCGTTGCCGTGGGCGTGAGCAAGGCGACGCTCTACCGGCACTCGCGCACCAGAGAAGAGTTGATCGACAGGCTCACGCTCCACGCGACTGAGTGCATGCAGCGAACGTTGAACTCCGCGAAGCTGGAGGCGGGAACCGCTTTGGAGGCGTTGTCTCGGTTTATTGGCGCTCAGCTTGATCAGCGTGAGATGACGGCTGGAGGTACAGCTTTCGCGTGCTGGTCGCCTGAGAACTACTCGTGAGGCCTAGGGACCACGCCGTGGACCATAGTCTTGGCATGTGTCTCACGGGGTCAACGATGACATGTTCAGGAACTGCTTGAGTACGGACGAGCACTGGAGATAACGGTTGGGGATACCTCTACGTACAGAGCTTTCCCTCTAAGTGAAATGCAACACTAGCCATGGTACCTCTTAATCGACGAGAGCTTCATCGGCTTGCATGGCGTACGGGGCGACCTGGTCGAGCGAGCCTGGAAGATCCGCGCCCGTATCAACCAATGGATCGGCATCCCTTGTGGCATCGGGATCGCCCCCACCAAGACCCTCGCAAAGCTGGCCAACCACATCGCCAAGACAGCAGAGCGCAAGCCCGGCAGCTACCCGGATGAACTCGCCACGGTGTGTGACCTGTCCCGACTCGGAGCAGATCAACTGCGAGAGGTCATGACCTCCACCGACGTCAGCGAGGTGTGGGGGATTGGTCGGCAGATCAGCGCCCAACTAACTGAGCGCGGGGTGACGTCAGTACAGGACTTCGTGGACCTGCCATGTGCGGTGGTGCGGGGAACTTGGGGCGTGGTGCTGGAGCGCACATGGCGTGAGCTGAAGGGAGAGGCCTGTATAGAACTTGCGGACATGCCCGCGCCAAAGAAGCAGATCGCCTGTACCCGCAGCTTCGGCCAACCCGTCACAGGGCTGAACGATTTGCGGGAGGCGATCAGTGAGTTCACCTCACGGGCAGCTGAGAAGCTGCGCAAGCAACGGCATCTGGCTGCGCAGGTGCTGGTGTTCGCAAGGACATCACCATTCAGGGATGGTCCACGGTTCTCCAAGAGCGTGGTCGTGCCGTTGATACGTCCCAGCGCGGACACCACGGAGTTGGCCAACGCAGCGGTGAAGGGGCTGCGTAGCATCTACCAACCCGGATTTCAGCTGGCCAAGGCTGGCGTGATGTTGTTGGATCTGGTGCCAGACAACTTTGTTCAGGCAGAGCTGGACTGGGCGACTCCATTGAACGATCAGCGCGACCGTTCAAAGTTGATGCGTGCCATGGACGAAGTCAATGACCGGTTTGGCAAGCGAACGGTATTGCTTGGCAGCTCTGGCCTCACCCAGGGGGCTGACACCTGGGGGATGCGTCAAGTACGGCGGACTCCTTACTACACCACAAGATGGGATGAGGTACCGACGGTGAGAGCTTGATAGGCAGCTTTCGGCATGGACTGTTGAGGGCAGTACGACGAATCGAGTGACAAGTTCGCAGCGTGAGCGGCCGGTCAACCCTGAACGGTTGCACCGCTGCATGGCCGAAGCATTGGAAGCCGCGTAGCGGTCATTCAAGAGCGCCGACTATCGACCCGGAGCGGACTCATGCTGTGCCGGAACTCGCGTCAGTGTGCACCGCTCTTGGAGAAGATATTAATGACCAATACGCCTGAAACGATGAGGCCCATGCCAAGCATGGCGGCTAGGTCGAGCGTCTGCTTGTGCACTATCCAACCCATCAGTGTGATGAGCACGATGCCCGCACCGGCCCATATCGCGTAAGCAATGCCAGTTGGGATGAACTTGAGGGTAATCGACAAGAAATAGAAAGCAACCACGTAGCCGACCACCACGATGACGCTTGGCACCAGCCGCGTGAAGTTGTCGGAGGATTTCATGGCGGTCGTTGCGATCACCTCTGCAACGATGGCTATGGACAGCGGGATATACGGGGACATCGTTTAGCTCCCTTGGGTAAGTTTCTTGATGGAAATTGAGAGCGCCTCTCTTTCTGCTGCGGACAGCTCATAGATGCCGAGAACCTCAGACAGCCATAGGCCATCGGCGGCTAGCCGGGCAAGTAATTTGTTTGTGTCGGATCCGTCAAGGGCTCGGTCATCCCGAACCCATTGAGCCCAATTAGTCGAGACTGAGCGCTCAACCACACAAGCGGCTAGAAGCGCTTTGCCTTGATCGGACGACGCTTCATCAGCGGACTCAAGAGCCAATCTGGCATAGCGCCAAGCTGCGGGCTCGCCCGAGCCATCGTCTGCAACTCGGTCTTGAAACTCAGCGACGAGGTGGTCATAGAGCGCCATCACCAAAGCCTCGCGTGTCGGGAAATGGTGCTGCACCGCACCCTTGGTCACATCCGCAATTTCAGCGACGGCGCCAATAGATAGTTGCTCGCCATGGACGAGCAACTGCGCGCCAGCATCTAAAAGTAAAGCCTTAACAAGTTCTGGCCGCTTCGGCCGTCGTACACCATTCTTCATGTACGAATAATAACATTACGAACGTAATCTTATGAGAATACCCGAGCGTTTGCAGAGGGGCATTGAGTGGCCGCCAGGAGCGAGCGCGAACGACCGCTCCTGGCCGGGTGCGAGTGCCCCGTCTGCCAACTTCATCGCCCGAGAGCAGCCGTTCAGGGAGCGCCTTCTGACCGGCCGGTTTATGGCGAGCAATTCCAAAAGCTAGCGGGCACGTCTCGCCCAAGAGCGGTCGATCATGAGTGGCTGCTAATAGGCTGATCAACGTGCATGGAGGGACAATTGATCTGGACGCCAGCGAGGCCGCACCAAAAGGCTCCGTTGCCACTTAGCCAACCAAATCTTTCAGATACATGAATGCTGGTCTAACCCCGTCCGAACGTCTAGTCAACGACCTGAGTACCAGTAGCTTCATGAGGCTTTGGACGCACCCGAACCCAGTCGGCAAGGGCGGGAAGGAACTGTGTGACTGCCTGATCGTCTGCGGCCCCCACATCATCATCATCTCTGTGAAGGAGATCGAGTTTCGTGACACGGGCGACACCGTGGGTTGGGAGCGGTGGCAGAAGGCCGCCATCGACAAGTCGGTCCAGCAGATCTGGGGTGCCGAGCGTTGGCTTCGCGTCGCCGATCGCGTGGTTCGCAGCGATGGCCGAGAGGTTGTGCTGGCGCCAAAACCGGATCGCAGCTTCCATCGAATCACGGTCTCCCTAGGCGGCAGAGGGAGCGTCCCCCTGAAGTGGGGCGATCTGGGTCACGGATTTGTCCACCTTCTTGACGAGTTCAGCTTGCAGGCCTTCTTCAGCGAGCTCACGACGATCACTGACTTCGTTCGCTACTTGTTGGCTGCCGAACGCATCTTCGAACGCGGCGCCAAACCGGTCTTCGTTGGCTCCGGAGCAGAGGACCTGCTTGCGCTCTATGTCCAGAACGGGGAGGACTTTGGCTTGTTCGACCCGGACACAGGCGAGCCGGCGCTGGCGTTGATCCAAGACGGCGTCTGGGAGGCTCTGATAAATCATCCTGACTACCTTGCGCGGAACAAGGATCTCGAGTCCTCCTACGCTTGGGATCGGCTGATCGAACACTTCGTCGAAGACCTCCTAACGGATGGGATGTTCGACATGTTCCGCAGGGAGGTCACGCAGAACGAGCTCGCGCTGGCTGCGATGGCGATGCAACCCCGTGGTCACCGCGCCAACCTTGCGGATTCCTTTCTGGAGTTCCTACACCCGACCACCAAACATGTGGCCGCAAGAGTTGTCGTCGCGGACAACCAAGCCGCATTCGTCTTCACAGCCGGCGACTCGGCAAATCGCGATCTGCGTGCCCGCGAACTGATGCTGCGGTGCCTTGTCGTTCGCGGCCGATGCAGTTCAGTGAAAACGGTCGTTGGCATTGCCACAGACAGGCCGCAAGCCGGAAAGCAAGGCCACTCTTCGGACATCGTCTACTTGCACATGCCGGACTGGGATCCGGCCGAGACCACAAAGATTGATCGGATCCAGGCGGAACTCGGTTACTTCAAGAACACCCGGTGGCCGACTTGACCATGGTGCGCGTCAACCGAGGCAGCACTTCTTGTACTTCTTGCCGCTGCCGCATCGGCAGGGGTCATTGCGACCGACCTTCGTTCGTGCCTTGGCGGCTTGGCGGAGCAAGGCCCTCAAGTTGCCCGGCTCGCCCATGTTCTTCGTCAGCGCGTCCATCGCGTCGTCTTGCTCCCATGGGAAGTCCAGATTGAGCCCGAAGCGCAGCGCCTGATCGCTTGGCCGCACACATACCCCGAACCAGGTCTGGGCATGCTCGGTGTACTTTCTGGCATAGCAGTGTCTTTGCAGCGTCGGTCCGGCAACTTCTATCGGGTCGTCGTTGCAGTGAATCGTGATGCCTGTGCCACCGCTGCCCAGCCCCACGGTGACATCGTGATTCTTGCCATCAGCGATGCCCAGCTTGGCAAGCTGATCGATGACCGCGCTGACCTCAAGCACAGTGTCCTCGCCGAGCTTCAGCAGCGTGAAGCCAAGGTCGATAGTTGCGGGATCGGGCCGGGCTTCAATTGCCTTGACCATGCGTCCCAGGGCCGTCACGCTGAACCGCGTCAAGATGCCTTCAGGGGTGCCCTTGCCTGGGATGCCCTCACGCCGAACCAACATCGCCAGATCGAGGTCAGCGGAGATGTCGTCCTCCAGCATGACCATGTCATGCTCGTCGTCTACCCAAAGATTCTTCTTGAGGTGGTAAGACAAGATCGTCAGCTCATGGGATGCCACCAGCTTGTTGGTGTACCCGGTCCGGCGATCCACGTAGCTCAAAAAATGCAGTGGGGAGCTGAGCATTTCGGTCATCGCGTCGAGCGCGAAAACGTCCATGACGAAAGGCGGCGAGATCGCGTCGGTCGCCGTGAACTTGAGGAACTGTCGGGCCTGAAAGCTCAAGGCCGGGTAGTGATCTGAGATCAGGCAGATCAAGTAGATTCGCTTGAGGCCTGTCGGCAGTGTCACGACATTGCCGGTGGCGTCTTTGAGTGTGCACTTGCCTTCCTCGATCAGCTTCGCGCAGCGATAAGCTTGATCGCTGGAATCCTGAATGCTCTTCTTGAAGTCGTCTTTGATCTGGAGGTCATTACCGCGCCGGGCCTCAAGCGTCAGGCGTTTGGATTTGGCCTGCAGGACAAGGGCACGATTGCCGAACAGCACCAGCACGTCGATTTCAGCGAGCTTGGTGTCCTTTGACTCAAAGATGTCGATATTGGCAAGCACGTTCTCCGCGCCGAAGACCTGCCGCAGGCGCTCGACCGCAAACTGCTCGGTGAAGGCTCCGCGGTTCTGCATTGCAGTGCTGACATAGGCCTTGTCAGCACCCATCCAGTAGAACGGCGTTTCATACAGCGCTTCTACGAGGCTGTAGATGTGGAAGAGCAGGAAGTTGCCATCCGGCATGCGGATGAGTGGACTGGCGTTGGCAATATTGAAATCGTGCAGCGCATTGAACTGCTCGTTGTGTGCACCCGGTGGGACGGCAAATGCCGATAGGACCTTTTCGACGATTGGCGGATCGATGTGCCCGAAGTCGGCGACCTCTTGCACCGAGAACGCATTCCCGGGCAGGAAGGTCCATGACTCTTGGGGCGTTCCGTGCATGGCGCGCATGAATCGGATCGCCTTCTCATCCTGCAATCGCGAAACGGCAAGGACGACGTTGCGGGCATCCTGTACGGAGAAGGCCTTGTTGGCAAGGAGCCAAGGGTCATCATTCGCGTACTTGGTAGGGGCGAAATCACGGTACTGAAAGCTGTAGGCCGACTCCCCGCCATAGAAGATCGGTTCGCGCAGCGCGGCGCCGTCGGTGAATGGATTGAAACCTGGTTCGGCGATCTTGGCAGGATCAATGTCCTGCCAAAACGACGCAGTCATCGTGTGATGGATCTCCTCAAGAAGAGCTTCCGTGGCTTCGATGTACTTTTCAAGGACCGGGGGTGCCGGGAGCGTGTAGTCAATCGGGTTCTTGAGCATCAGCCCGATGAGGGTCGATGTCTCGGTACGGATCAGCCGGCTTTTCGAGAAGAGGTGCTGCATATCCTCGGCTTTCATCTCGCCCGAGTACTGGATCATGTTGTCGCGGGAGCAGAGATGGGCGATGGCATGCGCGTAGCCGGGCGAGGAGCAGAGGCCAGCCAGCTCGTCAAAGATTTCTTGCTCAGCTCGCATCGTGTTCTCCACCCATGGCCCCGTGAAACATTGCAATCATGTCGCAGCTTCCTCCGATCGCCCGATCATGGGCTGCCCAAGTCTTTCCCACACTGGCAAGTGTCGTCTAAGCACGGCGTAGGCAGGCTGCGCTATTCGCCTCTCTGCGACTTCGAATGACAGCTCCGGGTCGCCGATTTAAGGGCTGTGGAATTCGCCTGTGGGTCGATGGCCGGTCCCGGTGAATGACCGCTGATCGGCACCCGACCCAGCACATCAATCGCGACTTGGTCGGACGAGTGGTAACCGGCTGCTCCCAGCCTAAAGCCGAAACCTGACAGGAGTGCCATGCTCCGCACATAGCCCCCAACAGTGTTGCACGTGGGGCGCTTTCCCCCTGTTTCTATATCTCTTGCCCAAATACTAAATCTGCCTAAAGTTATGGCTCGGGAGGAGAGACATGCAAGGCACAGAGCACACCAAAATTCGCCATCGCCAGTCTTCACTGCAACAGGCATTCAATGGCGTTCGCGCACTGGCTGTGGGCGCAGGTATTTTGACCCTCTGCAGTGCAGCCGCCGCTTTTCAAATCGCCCCCATGGGCTCAGCATTTGAATCCAAACTTACCAACGAGACTGAAGACTCGCTAGCTACGGTCGCAGGTCGTTTGGGCGTTCTGATCAAAGGGCGGGTGCATGAGGAGATCACCCAGATTGCCATGGGTTGCCCGGTGGAGCCGGCTGGCCTTGCTCAAGACCCTGTCTGTAGCGATCGCGATCTTCCATTCGCGACGCCTTATGTCATCTACGGGGTCCGATGGAATGACTTGCCGCCCTTCAAACTGTCCACTGAGGAAGGCAATTGCACCTACCTGGGCAAGTCCTGCAAAGTGTCAGAAACCATTCGCTTCTCGACACAACCGCTGTGCTGGTACTGCCTATTCAAGGATGCAGAAAAGAAAGCCCAGATCAAGCCCATCGTGGGCTGCAGCAAAGCTGCTGGCATTCAGCGCGGTAACTTGATGACCCGCTCCCATTTTGGTGATCTGCAGTTCTTGCATGCAATGGCCAGCGAAGAGGGCGTGCACCCTGGAGCCACCCGTGCGAAGGTATTGGATTGGCTTGAGTTCGCGTGGAAAGTGGCATCGCGAGAAATCAAACCCGATACCTTCCTGCGAGACATAGACAACCCAACGCTGCAAGAGCACTTTGGCTGCACGCAGTGGCGCGTCTCCGATCTCTACATTCTGGGCCGGCAAGACAAAATGCTGCCTTACCTGCACCACGTTGCCTTTGGCTCACTCCTGCATACCGTCCAAGACTCCTTTGCGGCAGCCCATGCTACCCGCGAGGTCTCGCCACCCGGCGGTACTTGCCAAGACGCCGCGTGGCCTCAGCCCCGACGCATCGTGGAATTTCACACCTACGGAGCTCAGGACGGCCATCTGCATGACGAGCAAGATAGCCGCGAAGCGATGACCCGCGTGAGCATTGCTGAAAAATGGCCTGATGCTGTAGAGGCCACGCGGACGCTGGCCCAGTTCTACGATGAGAGAGCGCGCTGGATGGACGTGCAGCCTTATTTGCAGTGCTTGTTTGAGATCGCCGACGAGCGCCACAACTCATCGCCAGGAGCGCCGTTCCGTCGCCGCTAGTGCAAGTAAGGCTAGGCATCGACCCGCCGATGTCCATGACAGCATAGTCCTAGCTGAGCAATGTCATGACTATGCGCTTATCCAGTTTGCATACCTTGGAAATAAGCACTAGCAGTGCTAAGCGCGTGTCACCTGAGTGGACTTCCACTGGTAGACAAGCGGTGGAAAGGTGACCACAAGCTACGCCATGTGCTTTTGAGTGGGGCCGAGTTCTGCTTGCTAAGCTTTACGGTGAAGATGTTCCCTAAGGTCAGCAAGCCAAAACTGATGTTGGATGCATTCCGCAAGAGAGTGCTGTGTGCGGTACTGTCGATATTAGGCTGTGGAATGCGTCGTCGATGAGTTTACGACTGTAGCGTGCGCGCTCCACGGCAGAGCAAGGCGCAAGGGCGCGTGGATGCTAGTTCGCTGTTTACGACTTTATTTGGCGCGAATACCCGGCCCGGCCCGGCGCGAGCGGCTCAAGCGGGTCCGTGCCGTGGCTATCACGCGCAGTGCCTTAAAAAGGCCGAGCACTCCCAAAGGCCAGGTCGCGCAGTGGTGATGCGTTGAGCAGCGTCCAGCTCCGCCGTTGGCCGCATAGCCAGCTTTGGGTCTGCCAGTCGGCGAGCAAGCGGCTCAGCGTCTCAGCGCGAATGCCCAAGTTGGCAGCCAGCTGGCGCTGGCTCAAGGGGAGCGTGATCTCTCCCTGCGGCGTGCGCGGTAGCCGCAGCAGGTAGGCGGCCAGACGCTCTGGTGCGCTGCTGGTGGTGAGCCATTGCATTTCATTGATGTAGCGGTAGAGCCGCTTGCTGAAGTCTTGCAGCAGCCTCAGGGCCAATGCCGGGTGGCGCTCGCAAGCCTGGTGCATCGCCTCGCGGCTTAGGCGCCACACAACCGTCGTGCCTTGGGTGCGCGCCGTCATGGGATAACGGCCGTGCGCCATGAACATGGCCGCCTCGGCCACGCTGTGTCCGGCCTGAAAACAGTGGAACACCAACTCTTGCCCCTCGTGACCAAAGCGCACTACCTCGACGCAGCCGCTCTCTATCAGCAGCCAGTGGGTTGCTGTGTCGCCCTCGCAGAACAGTGTTTCGCCATCGCGATGCTGTCGCTGCTGGGCGCCTTGTGCCAGTGATTCCAGCACCGCAGGGTCAAGCCCCCCAAGGGCAGGCAAGGTCGCAATCAGCGGGATAAGTTCTGATGGTGTGGAGCCGTTGTTGATAAATGTCATTGGTTGAAACCGCTTGTGCGTGGATCATATTGAGAATACGAATAACTCTCAATAACAAATTACCATGCGCATTCGTTTATCTTTGCCTTTGGCCAAAAGCGGCCCAGGTTGTTTGGCTGTGTGGGCCGTCATGGCCCAGGTTGCGATGGCTCAGGACGCGTCGCCTTTGAAGCCAGAGTTGCCTGCGGTCACTGTCCAATCCAGCCGGGATAGCGCTCCTGTCCCCATGGTTGACGGTGTGGATGCGGAGCGCGCTCGCCTGGCGCGTGTGCCTGGTGGAACGAACTTGGTGGAGCCCCAGCAGCAAAACCGAGTGGCCACCTTGCGCGATGCGCTGGACTATCAACCGGGCATCGTGATCCAGGACTTCTTTGGGGGCACCGATCAGCCGCGCCTGAGCATTCGGGGCTCGGGCATTCAAAGCAACCCGGTCAACCGAGGGGTGTTGCTGCTGCAAGATGGCCTGCCGCTGAACGAGGCCGATGGCTCATTCATCATCGGCTTTTTGGAGCCGCGCAACGCTGCGTTGGTCAGTGCGCGCCGGGGGGCGAATGCGCTCACCCCGGGGGCCACTACGTTGGGGGGCGAGCTGGATTTTGTATCGCTGACTGGCGCCCAGGAACGCGGTCGCGTGCGTGCCGAGGCGGGCAGCTATGGCCGCCAGGCTTTGCAGGCGGCAGTGGGCGGGGTGGGGGAGCGGTTTGACAGCCGTATCTCGGCCAGCAGCGATCGGTTTGATGGCTACCGCCACCACTCTGCGTCCAGCCGTGACAGCGTGCAAGCGAACCTGGGTTTTCAGGGCAATGGCAGTTTTGAAAACCGCACTTACCTGAGTTGGACCGACCTGTCGTTTCAGATTCCGAGCGTGGTGCCCAAAGACCGCATTGCGTCTAACCCGCGCGGCGTGATGGGGGATGGCGTGACGGCGCAAGACCAGCTGCTGAACGTGTACAAGCGCGACCCGCGCCGTGCGGCGGACCAACTGCGACTGGCCAATCGCTCGCGCTGGGGCTCAGACGCCTTGCGCCAGGAGCTGGGGGTGTACTGGCAAGACACCGATGATCTGTTCAACAACCAAACCAACTACACCGTGACCCACAGCCGCACGGTGGGCGCGCAGTGGCAGGCCAGCGGGCGGCCCGCTGGCGAGCAGGGGGCCTGGGGCTGGCGCACCGGGGTGTCGTGGGCGCAAAGCGACATGCAGCGCGATCTGTACGCCACCAGCCCCGTCAATGGCCAGCAGTTGCAGCGCTTTGGCGCCTACGACCTGGACGCCAGCAATGTGCAGGCGCTGGCAGCGCTGGACTGGCGCGTGGCAGCGGACTGGACGGTGGTGGGCAGCGTGCAATGGAGCCACCTGACGCGTGATGCCGCCAGCCGCACCAGCGCTGCGCAGGCTGATCAAGACTGGACATTTGCCACTCCCAAGGTGGGAGTGAACTGGGCGGCCACCCCTACCACCCGCCTGTGGGCCAACCTGAGCCGCAGCCACGAGGCCCCCACGTATTGGGAGATCGTGAGCGCCACCGTGGCGGCCAACAGCCCCGCCACCGCCAGCGCCGAGCTGGTGCGCCTGGCTGCGCAGCGCGCCACCACGCTGGAGGTAGGGGGCGAGGGTCAGTGGGGCGAGGGTGCACGGCCCGTGCGCTGGAGCGCGGCGGCTTACCGCAGCATCTTGGCCGATGAGCTGATCTCCACCACCGATGCCAATGGCATCAAGGTGGGCACCTACAACTACCGTGGCGGCACCTTGCACCAGGGGCTGGAGCTGGGGCTAGCAGGCGCGCAGCCACTGCTGGGCGGTGTGCTGGATTGGCGCGCCAGCTGGACGCTGAGCGACTACCGTTTTCGCGGTGGGGTGTATGCCGGCAAACAGATTGCAGGCGTGCCGCGCCACCTCATCAATGCAGAGCTGATGCTGCGCCAAGGCGCGTGGCGTGTGGGGCCCAACCTGCGTTGGTTGCCGGTGGATACGCCGACAGACCACGCCAATACGCCGGGCGCCGAGCAAGACGGCTATGCGCTGCTGGGCATCAAGCTGGAATGGGCGCAAGGGCCCTGGGCCGCCTACCTGCAGGCCGATAACCTGACCGACCGCCGCTATGCCAGCAGCTACGCCATTCGCAACCAGGCCACAGCAGCGCAGCCCGGCTATTTGCCAGGCGTGGGGCGCAGCCTGACGGCCGGGGTGACCTACAAATTCTGAGCATCCCCTTGCTTCGGTTTTCCCGATTTCGCCATCAGCCGAACTTTCCCCAATGCGCCGACTTCGCCATTTGCCGCTTCCTCTGTGCCTTGCGGCGCTGCGCGATGGGCATGGCGCACGACCACCGATCATGCATTCCCGCTTCTTCATCCCTCAGGCCACACCGTCGCGCCGCCAGGCGCTGGCCCTGCTGACCCTGCCGGTCGCTGCGCCGCTGGCATCGCCATCCTGGGCGGCTGGTGTTGCTGCAGCAGCGACGGCGCCCTTGCCGCAAATCACGCTGGCCGGGCCGCCCGCCCTGGTGTCAGCACCGCTGATGCACATGGCGCAATCCAATGCGCTGCAAGGCGTGGCTCAGCGCACGGTGTTTACCGCCTGGCGCGACCCCGATCAGCTGCGCATGATGGCCATGGGTGGCAAGACCGACGTGCTGGCCATGCCCAGCAACGTGGCCGCCAACTTGCACAACCGGGGGGCTGGGGTCACGCTGCTCAACATCTCCACCTGGGGCGCGCTGTGGGTCGTCACGCGCGACGCGCAGCGCAAGGCGCTGGCCGACTTCAAGGGCGAGGAAATCGCCGTGCCCTTCCGGGGCGACATGCCCGACATCGTGCTGCAGGTGCTGGCCGCCAAGCAAGGGCTGGATGTGCAGCGTGACTTCCGCATCCGCTACGTGCCCACGCCCATGGAGGCCATGCAGCTGCTCATCACACGCCGCGTGTCGCACGCGCTGCTGACCGAGCCGGGCGTGTCGCTGGCGCTGCGCAAAACGCAGTCGTTTCCGGTAGGGTTGGCGGCGCCCACGCTGCACCGTGGGGCGGATTTACAGCAGGAGTGGGGGCGTGTTTTTGCCCGAGCTCCGCGCCTGCCCCAGGCGGGGATTGCGGCAGTGGGCGCACTGCGCGAGCAGCCAGCCGTCTTGGCTGCAGTGGCGCAGGCCTACGCCCGCTCCGTGGCTTGGTGCCGCGCCAATCCGATGGAGTGCGGTCAGATGATGCATCGGTATATCGATTTGCTCACCCCGGAAGCCGTCGCAGATGCGGTTTCCACCAGCCAGCTCGACGCCGTGCCCGCCCTTGCCGCTCGGGGTGATTTGGAGTTTTTCTTTACCCAGCTCATGGCGCGCAACGCCGCCTTGGTGGGGGGCAAGTTGCCTGAAGCGGGGTTTTACGCCGCCCCAGCATCCGCCTGACACCTGCGCGCGCCGCCAGCCCTGTTTCTTTACTTCCCATCGAACGAAAGCACCTTATGTCTTTTGGAACCCGAGTTCGTCTGTGTGCCGCTGCGACTTTGCTGGCGGGGCTGGCCCCCGCATGGGCCGCCGACGTGTTTGTGCAAACCCCAGACCAAGCCGCCTGGCAGGCCGACAAGAAAACGCAGCGCGTGGACGTGCATGCCGACGCGGCCCACCAAGTGGTGACGCGGCGCGTGCGCATTGCCCCGGGCACCGATTTGCCGCCGCACACCCACGCGCAGGGCTACCGCTTGGTCACCGTCATCAGCGGCACGCTGCTGCTGGGCTTTGGCGACCAGTTTGACGAGGCCGCACTCAGGCCCATGCCGCCGGGCAGCGTGTTTTCAGAGCCCGCAGGGCACAAGCACTTTGCACGCACCCAGCAAGAGCCCGTAGTGCTGCAACTGACCGAAGTAGGAGGCCAAAAATGACCCAAGCACACCGCCCCCAGGTTTCCAGGCGCACCCTGCAGCACACCGCATTGGCGCTGGCCACCATGGCCTTGTGCGGCGCAGTGCAAGCCCAGGGACAAGTTCAGGGGCAGGACAGTGCCGCAGCAACGGCCGCTGCCAAGGCGCTGCCATCGGTCACCGTCACGGCCACCCTGAACGAGCAGGACGCGCGCACCGCGCCCGCCAGCGTCACGGTGATTGACCGCGAGGAGCTGGCCAACCGCAACGCCACCGATTTGCTGGACGCCGTGCGCGGTGCGCCGGGCCTCACGCTTTCGCCGCGCCAGGTGGGTGGGCGCAAGACACTGGCCTTGCGCGGGCTGGAGGGCAAGCACACGCTCACGCTGATCGATGGGCGGCGCATCAGCGCCTCTGATGATGTGGTGGGGCATTCGGACTACCAATACGGCTGGCTGCCCATGTCGGCCATTGAGCGCATCGAGGTCATTCGCGGCCCCATGTCGGCGCTGTATGGCTCTGAGGCGCTGGGCGGTGTGGTCAACCTCATCACGCGCCAGCCCAAAGACCGCTGGATGGGCTCGGTCAGCCTCTCGGGCAGCAACCCCACCAGCTCCAGCGAGGGGGAATCCACGGGCACGGCATCGGTGTTTGCCACCGGCCCGGTGGGCGAGCGGCTGACGCTGCGCGTGAATGGCGAGGTGGCGCACAGCGCGCCCGTGGCCGACCGCAAGGATGCGCGCAACTCCGAGATCGAGGGGCGCCATTCGCAGGCGGGGGGCGTGGCGGCCACCTTTGCCATCGATGCGCAGCAGTCCATCGAGGCGGGTTGGACTGGCGGCAATGAGCGCCGCTTTTACGACACCGTGTCGTCCACCAAAGGCGGCTACCGCAGCACCTATGACATCGATCGCTCGCAGGCCCATGTGGGCTGGCAGGGCCGCTTTGATGGTTGGCGCGGTCGTGTGCAGGCCTACCGCAGTGAGATCGACATCGTCAACTCGGCCAGCAATGGGGTGGCGGCCACGCGCCCGCAAAACCTGCTTGACGAAGTTATTGACGGGCACGCCACCTTCAAGCTGGGTAGCCACCAGGTGACCTTTGGGGGCGAATGGCGTGACGAAACCTTGACCAACGCTGGCCTGACCACGGGCCGCGACTCGGCCACGCACAAGGCGCTGTTTGTGCAAGACGAGGTGGCGCTGGGCTCATCGCTGATGTTGACCGGCGGGCTGCGCGCCGACAACCACGAGCTCTTCGGCAGCGAGGTGAGCCCGCGCGCTTACCTGGTATGGGAGGCCAGCCCGGCGCTGGTGGTCAAAGGCGGCTTTGGCCACGCCTTCAAAGCGCCCACACTCAAGCAGATTTCGCCCAACTACGTGGGAGCCGAAGGGCCTCACACATTCAAGGGCAATGCCAACGTGAAGCCCGAGTCGTCCAACTCGTTCGAGATCGGGGCCGACTGGCAGGCTGCGCCCAATTGGACGCTGCGCGCCACCGCGTTCAATACCGAGGTCAAAGACCTCATCACCTACCGCCTGCTGAGCACCGTGGGCACGCGGCGCACCTACCTCTATGACAACGTGGATGCAGCCCGTATTCGGGGGCTGGAGCTGGGTGCGGTGTGGCAGGCAACGCCCCAATGGGCCTGGAGCAACGACCTCACGCTGCTCAACACCCGCGACAAAACCACCGGCAAGAAGCTGGCCGACCGCCCGTCCAGCAGCCTGACCTCGCGCCTGGAGTGGAAGAACGCCTCGGGCTGGAGCGCCCGTGTGGGCGGTGAGTTCATCGGCAGCCAGACGGCCACCGATGGCGTCAAGTTGCCTTCCTACGCGCTGTGGAGCGCCAGCGTGGGCAAGCACATTGCGCTGGGCGACCAACGCAAGCTGGTGCTGCGCGCCGGACTGGAGAACATTGGCAACGTGAACCTGGCTGAAAAATCAGACAGCTTTGGCTACGCCGAGCGTGCGCGCCGCCTGTTCGTGTCGGCGCGTGTGGATTTTTGAAGAGGGGAGTGAGTGAAGCGATAAGGACTGTGTGATGAACCACCCCCGGCCTCCTCTCTGGTGGGGAAGCGAGCGCCGGGGCGTGCGCCACATCGTGCCTGAATGCTATTAAAATCATAGCTGCTAGCGCTTATTTGATAAGCGATAGGGGCCTATTTCATTCAAATAATTCCAGTGAACCCCATGTCCCTTCTTCGCCGCTGGCTGGTGCTGTGCCTACTGGCGCTTTTGCCTTGGGGGGCGGCGCAGGCGGCCTCGGTGCTGTTCATCACCACCTCCAACGTGCCCCCGGGCAAGTTCCGTCTGCTGGCCGACATGGCGCGCCCGCACGGTATCGACGTGCAGGTTCGCTACCTGGGCAAGATCCCGGCCGACGCCGATGCCGGGCTGTTCCAGGGGCAGGACATGGTGTTCTTCGACACCTACCAGCAAGAAGACGTGCGCCAGCACCTGATGCGCGCGCTGCCTGGTTTGCGCGCGCCCCACGCCTGGCTGTACGACGCACGCCCCGCCTGGGGCGGCGGGGTGGATGAGGCGCTGGGCAAGCGCCTGTCGCTGTACTACAGCAACGGCGGGCGGCAGAACATGCAGGCTTTTATGGCCACCGTGGCCGCCTTTTTGAAGGGGCACAGCGCGCAGGGCGTGCCTGAACCGGTGATCTTCCCCAAGACGGCGGTGTACCACCCGCGCGCGCCCAGCCAGGTGTTTGCCGACCCGCTGGCCTACCTGCGCTGGGCGGGTGTGGACCCTGCAGACCCCCGGCGCCGCCCCGTGGTGGCGCTGGCCGTGCACCAGCAGTACATCGCCTCGGTGCAGGCCGACTACATCGACGACCTCATTGCTCGCATCGAAGCGGGCGGTGCGGTTGCTCTTCCCTTTTACAGCCCCATGATGGACGCGGGCGCCCTGGACCGCATGCTCCGCCCCGGCGGCAAAGCGTTGGCCGACGTGCTCATCAACACCCAGATCATGCTGTTGCCGGAAATGCGCCGCGCCGAGTTTGAGCGGCTGGGCATCCCCGTGCTGCAGGCCATGACCTACCGGCGCGGCGACACGGCGCACTGGCAGGCGAACCCCCAGGGCGTGCCGCTGATGGACGTGCCCTTTTACCTGGCGCAGGCCGAACTGGCGGGCGTGACCGACATCCAGGTCGCCTCGGCCAGCGGCGCGGGTGATGCGCCCATCGCCACCATTGCCGCGCAGGCCGACGCCGTGGTGGGCAAGGCGCTGCGCCTGGTGGCGCTGCAGCGCAAGCCCAATGCCAACAAGCGCCTGTCGGTCTTCTTCTGGAACTACCCGCCGGGCGAGAAGAACCTCTCGGCCTCCTTCCTCAACGTGCCGCGCAGCCTGCAGACCACGCTGGCCGCGCTGCGCGCCCAGGGCTACGACACCGAGGTGCCGTCCGAGCCCGAACTCATCGCCAAACTGCAGCGCCTGCTGGCCCCCGCCTACCGCGCGGGCGAGCTGGAACCCCTGCTGCGCGAGGGCCTGGCCGCCACCGTGCCCGTGGCCCGCTACCGCGCCTGGCTGAATGCGCAGCCCGCCGCCGTGCAGGCCGCATTGCGCGATCGCTGGGGCGAGCCCGAGGCTTCCGGCATGGTGCTGCGCCAGGGCGGCCAGGCCGTGTTCGTGGTGCCGCGCCTCATGCTGGGCAAGATCGCTGTGTTGCCCCAGCCACCGCGTGGCGAGCGTTGGGAGCCCAAGGAAAAAGCCCTCTACCACTCCAGCAGCGCCTGGCCCTCGCACTACTACCTGGCGGCCTACCTGTGGGCACGCGAGCAGCAGGCCAGCGACGCGCTGGTGCACTTCGGCACGCACGGCAGCCAGGAATGGCTGCCCGGCAAGGAGCGCGGCCTCTCGGTGACCGACCCCGGCATGCTCGCCGTGGGCGACCTGCCCGTGGCCTACCCCTACATCGCCGACAACATCGGCGAGGCCCAGCAGGCCAAGCGCCGGGGCCGCGCCGTCATCATCAGCCACCAGACGCCGCCCTTCAAACCCGCCGGGCTGCACCAGGCGCTCACCCACCTGCACGACCTGCTGCACGCCTGGCTGGCGCAGGACGAGGGCGTGGTCAAAGACAAGATCAAGGCCGATCTGCTGGCCGCCGCCGCCAAGGAGCGCATTGACCGCGACATGGGCTGGACGCCGGAGCGCGCCCGCGCCGAGTTCCCCGCCTTCGTCGATGCCCTGCACAACCAACTGCACGAGCTGGCCGAAACCGCCCAGCCCTTGGGCCTGCACACCCTGGGCCGCGCGCCCGAGGCGCAGCACCGCCTGGCCACCGTGCTGCTGATGCTGGGCCGCCCGTTCTGGGAGGCCGCCGCACTGCATGCGGGCATTCCTGCCGCCGACGTGGACGAAGCCCTGCTGGCCGACTACGACAAGCTCCCCGGCACCGCGCCCTACCAGTTGCTGCAACGCCATGTGGTGCAGGGCGAAAGCACCCAGGGCTTGAGCGCCCCGCTGCGCGAGACTTTGGACAAAGCCCGCACCTGGTACGCTGCCATCGGCGCCGACCAGGAGCTGCCCGCGCTGCTCACCGTGCTGGCGGGCCGCCACCTGCCCACGTCCTACGGCGGCGACCCCATCAAGAACCCCGACGCCTATCCCACGGGCCGCAACCTCTACGGCTTCGACCCCTCGCGCGTGCCCACCAAGCAGGCCTGGGCGGCAGGCAAGGAGGCAGCCGAGCAGCTCATTGCCGAGCACCGCCGCCTGACGGGCCAGCAGCCCAAAAAGCTCGCCGTGTCGCTGTGGTCGGTGGAGACCATGCGCCACCAGGGCCTGCTCGAAGCCCAAGCCCTGTGGCTGCTGGGCACCGAGCCCGTGTGGGACGAGGGCGGCCGCGTCACCGGCGTCAAGCTGGTGCCGCGCGGCGTGCTGGGCCGCGAGCGCGTGGACGTGGTGCTGTCGGCCACCGGCCTGTACCGCGACCACTTCCCCAACACCATGAAGATCCTCGCCCAGGCCGCGCAACTGGCCGCCCGCGCCGCGGGCGATGACGACGAGGCCAACCCCGTGGCCGCGCACACCCGCGCCATCGCCGCGCGCCTGCGCGCCCAGGGCCTGCCCGACCAGGCCGCGCAGGCGGCGGCCGAAACGCGCATCTATTCGTCCGAATCGGGCAAGTACGGCACCGGCCTGGACGACGCCACGCTCGCCACCGACACCTGGAAGGGCAAGCAGGAGGGCGACCGCAAGCTCGCGCAGCTGTACCTCTCGCGCATGCAGTTCGCCTACGGCGCCGATGAATCCACCTGGGGCAGCCTGCAGGGCGGTGACCTCAAGGGCCAGGACGGCCAGCCGATCAACCTCTACGCCGAGCACCTGCGCGGCACCGAGGGCGCGGTGCTTTCGCGCACGTCCAACACCTACGGCATGCTCACCACCGACGACCCGTTCCAGTACCTGGGCGGCATCGGCCTGGCCGTGCGCCACCTGGACGGCAAGGCGCCGCAGCTCTACATCAGCAACCTGCGCGGCGCCGGTAGTGGCCGCGTGGAAGGCGCGGCGCAGTTTTTGGCCAAAGAGCTGGCCACGCGCCAGTTCCACCCCGGCTACATCAAAGGGCTGATGGACGAGGGTTATGCCGGCACGCTGCAGGTGCTGGACGCCACCAACAACTTCTGGGGCTGGACGGCCGTGGCGCGCGAGATCGTGCGCGACGACCAGTGGCAGGAGATGGTGGACGTCTATGTGCGCGACAAGCACCAGCTGGGCCTGAAGCAATGGTTCGAGGCGCACAACCCGCATGCGCTGGCGCAGAACATCGAGCGCATGCTCGAAGCCGCACGCCAGGGCTACTGGCAGGCCGACGCCCACACCGTGGCCGAGCTGAAAGACCGCTGGCGCGACCTGGCCCAGCGTTTTGACGTGCGCACCGACAACGCGGCCTTCGAGCGCTTTGTGGGCGCAGGCCAGGGCACGGCAGGCTTTGGCCTGAACCTGGGCCGCCAGCCTGCCGATGCTGCCGCCGCAGCAGCGCAGAGCGCGGCTGCGCCGCCGCCCGCCGCCGAAGCCGCCCCCGCCGCTCCGCCCCCACCCCCGCCGCCCATCAGCGGCATGCGGCTGGAGCAGGTGGCCGACACGCCGCCCGCGCCCGGCGCCAACACTTGGCAGACGCTGTGGGTGGCTCTGGTGCTGGGCGCCTTCATGCTGGGTGGCGGCGGGTGGCAGCGGCGTTATTCTTTTCAAGCAAAATTGGCCTCTAGCGCTTGATGGATAAGCGCTAACAGCTATCAAAATAATAGCAAATGTTTGATTTCAAACCTGCCCATGCCCGCCTGCTGGCCGCCGCTGTGTGCGCGGCCTGCGCGGCCCCCGTGCTGGCGCAGCAGCCCGCACCGGCATCGTCCGCTGCCAGCGCGCCCGAGCGCCAGCTGGGCGAAGTCACCGTGCGCTCGGCCAGCAGCGCACTGGAAGACCAGCGCAACGCCGCCACGCAAAAAATCATCATCGACCGCAAGGAGATCGAGGCCCTGGGTGGCCTCACCGTGGGCGAGCTGATCCGCAAGCTGCCCGGCATCGATGCGGGCGAGCACGGCGCCGACGGCGGCATGAATGCCCGCGCGCGGGGCATGTCGCGCGACGGGGTGCAGTTCCTCGTCAACGGCGAGCGGCCCACCGCCAATGCGCGCTTTGCGCTCACCGAGGTGGGTCGCATGCCCTCGGGCGAGCTGGAGCGCGTGGAGATTTTGCGCGGCGGCTCGGCCGAGTTTGGCGGGTCTGCGCCCGTCACCGTCAACCTCGTCATTCGCCGCCCGGTGGCGCGTGCGGCCACCAGCGTCAAGCTGGCCGTGGGCCAGCGCGGCAGCTTGGCCAACGGCCAGTTCACCGCCAGCCGCAGCGGGGGCGAAGGGGGCTATAGCTGGCTGCTGCCGCTCACGTTCAACCGCCACGCCATGCCGGTGGACCAAAGCACCACGCGCACGCTGGCGGGCGGCGCGCTGCAACAGGATGTGGAGCAGGGCCGCTACGGCATCAACGAATTCATCCTCTCGCCGCGCCTGGCCTGGCGCGGTGCCACGGGCCAACTCACGCTGTGGCCCAGCCTGTACTACAACGAGGGCGAGCGCAGCACGCACACCCTGCGCTCGGACGGCACGCAGCGCCACGACAGCGAAGACAACAGCACCCGCATCGCCCGCCTGCGCGGCGAGGCCGAATGGCGCGCTGGGGGCGGCAAGTGGACGGGCCGCGCCGCCGCCATGCAAGGCCAGCGCAACGCCGACCGCAATCGCCAGGGCACGGGCGCTGCATGGCAAGAGGCCGAGCGCCGCGAGGACCGCGAACACAGCGCATCGCTGCGCTACGACCGGCCCGTGGGCGAGCATTTGCTGTCGGTGGGCCTGGACGCCGCCAGCCACCGCCGCGACGACTGGCAGGCCCTGAGCGGCGCCTACGCCAGCGACACCCGCTTTGCCGGCCGCGCGCGCCAGGGCACGCTGTGGCTGCAGGACGAATGGCAACTGGCCGAGACGCTCACGCTCACCAGCGGCCTGCGCGGCGAGCGCATGGCCATCCAGGCGCAAGAGCGCGACAGCAGCCACGGCGCGGTCGATCCGTCGCTGGCCCTGCGCTGGGAGGCGGCGCCCGGCTGGGTGGCGCGCAGTTCGCTGTCGGGCGCCATCCGCTTCCCCAAGCTCGACGAACTCACGCGCGTGGCCTCGCGCAGCGCGCTGGCCAACACCCCGCTGGAGCCCGACCGGGGCGGCAACCCCTGGCTGGTTCCTGAGCGCGTGGCCAACCTGGAGGCCGGGCTGGAGCGCCATGTGCCCGGCGGGGTGTGGGGCATCAACACCTACCTGCGCCGCACGCAGGACTTCATCGAACGCCGCACGCTGTGGGAGGCCGGGCGCTGGGTCGATCGCCCCTATAACGAAGGCGACGCGCGCCACTGGGGGCTGGAGCTGTCGGCCAAGCTCACAGGCGAAGCGCCCTGGCTGCAAGGCCTGATCGGCCGCCAGGGCAGCGTGCGCGCCCAGTTCACGCTGCCGCGCGGCGAGGTGCAAGACTCGGTGCTGGGCATGAAGCGCGCCCCGCGCGAGCTGCCGCGCTACCAGTTCACGCTGGGCTACGAGGGCAGCCTGCCTGCGTGGCAATCCACCTGGGGCTTTCAGTGGCAGCACCAGGCCGCCGTGCGCACCCAGGTGCCCGGCGAGGTGCAGTCCACCACACAATCGCGCAACCTGCTCGATGCACACTTCGTGCGCCGCCTCACGCCCGCGCTCAACCTGCGCCTGTCGGTGCAGAACCTGCTGGGCAAAGGCACCTGGCGCACGGCCAGCACCGGCCAGGGTGGCCAGCCCTGGGTGCTCACGTCCAGCGAGACGGGGCAGCGCACCTGGCTGCTCACGCTGGAAGGCAAGTGGTAAGCGTATTCACCCACACACAAGGTTTCCCATGGCACCGCAAGCAAGTTCATTCCCTCTTCGCCACCTGACCGTTGCACTGGCCTGTGCGGGCCTGGCGCTCGCGCTGGCAGGCTGCGCCAGCGCGCCGCCGCAGGCCGCTGCCGCGCACCAGCCCCAGGGCCAGCCGGGCTACTCCGCCCAGGCGGCCCAGGCCACGCAGCCTGCGCTGGCGCAGTATTCGCTGGTGCACGCCGCGCACCTGCCGCACCTGGCCTGGGCGCTCAAGGGCCAGACCAACGCGCTGGCCCTGAACGAAGTGCAGCGCGGCACCCTGGCGGCCCTGGCCTTTGAAGTGCGCGACCAGTTGCAGCCCCGGCTGGAGCAGGCCCGCGCCACCGAGCAGGACATCGCCCAGGCCGCCCTGGCAGGCGCCAGCGTGCCGCAGTTGGCCGCGCGGCTGGACCGCCTGCAGCAGCTCAAGCGCGAGGCCGCGCAGGTGCAGATCGACGCCACCCAGCGCATCCGCGCCACGCTGGACGCCGCCCAGTACCAGCAACTGCGCCAGCGCGCGCACGCCCTGGCACCCGCCGCACCGGCCATGCCTGAATATTCTTTGCTGCTGCCCGCCCACCTGCCGCACCTGATGCCGTTTGTGGCCAAGCTGGACGCATCGGCCGAGCACCAGCAGGCCCTGTCGCGCTACGCCGACGAGCAGGTGCGCCCCGCGCTGCGCCCCCGCCTGCAGCAGGCCCAGCAACTGGAGCAGGAGATTGCCCGCGCCGCGCTCGATGGCCGCAGCGCGCAAGACCTGGCGCCCCAGCTCGACCGCCTGGCCCAGGTGCGCCGCGAGGCTGCAGAAATCCACCTGCGCTGCATTGCCCAGGTGCGCCAGACCCTGCCGCCCGAGCAGTACGCGCGCCTGCTGGCGCTGGCCCAGCCCGCCGCGCGTTGATCCACTTTCCCAAATCACGATTTCACGGAGTTTTTTCGCATGAGCCATTTGCTTGAATCCCTGATGTACCAGGCCAGCCAGGTCTTTCTGTTCCCCACCCTGGTGGTCATTGCCGTGCTGTTCGTCTATGCCTTCTTTTTGCTGGGCATGTTTGCCATGCAGTGGTGGCAGCGCCGCCAGGGGCAGGGCGGCCAGCCCACGCGCGGCCACCACCTGCTGGCCTGGGCGCAGGCCCAGCCCGGCGCCAGCGCCGACGAGCTGGACGTGAAGGCGCATCAGTTGCTGGAGCTGCCGCGCATCGCCACGCGCGTGGCGCCCATGCTGGGCCTGATCGCCACCATGATCCCCATGGGCCCGGCGCTCAAGGGTCTGTCTGACGGCAACCTGGGCCAGGTGTCGGACAACCTGGCCGTGGCCTTTGCGGCGGTGATCCTGTCGCTCATTGCCGCCGCCATCACCTTCTGGGTGGTGTCGGTGCAGCGCCGTTGGCTGGCCGAAGAACTGGTGTGGCTGCAGCGCCAGGGCGTGCGCACCCCGGCCGCAGGCCACATGGCAGAAGCAGGCAGCGAAGCATGAAATTCCTCGACGAAACCGAAGCCGACGACCCCATCCTTTCCGTCGTCAACCTCATCGACGTGTTCCTGGTGGTGATCGCCGCGCTGCTCATCACCGTGGCCAAGAACCCGCTGCTCAGCCCCTTCTCCAAGCAGGACGTCACCGTCATCACCGACGCGGGCAAGCCCACCATGGAAGTCATCCAGAAGCGCGGCGAGAAGATCGAAAAATACAAGGCCAGCGGCGAGATCGGCGAGGGCGACGGCGAGAAAGCCGGCGTGGCCTACCGCATGAAGGACGGCTCCATGGTCTATGTGCCCGAAGGCGGCGCGGCGGACCAGGCCCCGGCCCCCGTACCTGTCAACAACGCGGGCACAGCCCCCGGCGGCATGGGGGGGCGCTGATGCTGCGTGTGCTCTGGCGCGTGCTTTCCAGCCTGCCCGCCTACCTGTGGAGCGGCTGGGGCGCGGCCGCCAGCCTGTTGCTGCTGCTGGCCACCTGGGAGGCCGTGGCCGCGCTGTACGACCCGCTCATCCTGCCCGACCCGCTCACCGCCTTTGCCGCGTTGTGGGCGCAGGTGGAGCAGGGCGCCGCCGGGCCCGCGCTGTGGGCCACGGCGCGGCGCGCCTTCATGGGGCTGGCGCTGGCGCTGGGCGTGGGCAGCCTGCTGGGGCTGCTGGCGGGCTTGTCCGTCACCGCCTCGGTGCTGTCGCGCCCGCTGGTCACGGTGCTGCTGGGCACGCCGCCCATTGCCTGGTTGGTGCTGGCCATGCTGTGGTTTGGCATGAGCGACGGCACGCCGGTGTTTACCGTGTTCATTGCCTGCTTCCCCGTGGTGTTTGCCAGCGCGCTGCAGGGCACGCGCACGCTCGATCTGCAACTGCGCGACATGGCGCGCGCCTACCGCCTGCCGCTGGGCATGGCGCTGCGCGAGGTGTACGGGCCGCATGTGCTGTCGTACCTGTTCCCGGCCTGGGTCACGGCGCTGGGCAGCGCCTGGAAGGTCGCCGTGATGGCCGAACTGCTCGCCAGCACCGATGGCGTGGGCGCCGCGCTGGCCGCCAGCCGCTCGCAACTGGACACAGCCACCACCCTGGGCTGGATCAGCGCCGTGGTGGGCTGCCTGCTGGTCGTCGAATATGGATTTTTGGAACCGCTCAAGCGCGAAGTGGAACGCTGGCGGGAGGCACCGCGATGAGTTTGCTGCTTCAAAATGTGCGCCACAGCTACGCCCTGACCGAGGTGCTCGGCGGCGTGGGCCTGGCGCTTTCGCCCGGCGGCGTGCTGGCGCTGGTGGGCCCCTCGGGCTGCGGCAAGACCACGCTGCTGCACCTGTGCGCGGGCCTGCTCGATGTGCAGGAGGGCCGGCTGGACAACGCCTTTGCCAATCCCGCGCTGATGTTCCAGCAGCCACGCCTGCTGCCCTGGCAGACCACCGCCGACAACATCGCCTTGGGCCTGCGCGCGCAGGGCATGGCGCGTGCCGCTGCGCGTGAGCGCGCCCACGCCATGGGCGCCGTGCTGGGGCTGGACTCTGAAGCCCTGGCCGCCTACCCGCACCAGCTTTCGGGCGGCATGCAAAGCCGCGCCGCGCTGGCGCGCGCCCTGGTGCTGGAGCCCGATCTGCTGCTGATGGACGAACCCTTCGCCGCGCTCGACATCGGCCTCAAGGCGCAACTGCACCGCCTGCTGCTGCGCCACCAGCGCGAGAAGGGCACGGCGGTGCTGATGATCACGCACGACCTCATGGAGGCCGTGCGCCTGGCCGACACCGTGCTCGTCATGGCCGCCGGGCCGGGCCGCATCGTGCACCAGCACAGCCCGCCAGCCCCCGCCCTGGCGCGCACCGACGCCATGGTCTATCACGACACCGCCGAGCTGCTGCGCGTGCCCGCCGTGCGCGCCGCTTTCGGCCTGGATGCGCTGGTGGAAGAGGGCGCCTGCGGTGCCGGTGAGTTTGCCAATACCCTGCCGCCCCCCGAGGCGCGCGTGCTGCCCCTGCAGCCGCCGCCGCACGAAGGCGACGCCACCCCCACCGCGCGGAGGATGCGATGCGGATGACCGCCCCCCTGATGCCCCCGCCCGGCCTGCTGTCGCTCCAGCACCCGGTCTGGATGTGCGCCATGCGCCCCTTCTTCCTGCTCACCATGGGCTCTGCCGTGCTGCTCATCGCGCTGTGGAGCGCCGTGCTGGCGCTGGGCCTGCCGCCGCCGCCCGTAGTGGGCGGCGCGCTGGTGTGGCACGCGCACGAGCTGCTGCTGGGCTTTGGCCTGGCGGCGGTGGCGGGCTTCGTGCTCACCGCCGTGCCTGAGTTCACCAATACCGCGAGCGCCAGCCCGCGCACCGCGCGCCAGCTGGTGCTGCTGTGGCTGCTGGGCCGTGCGGGCTTCTGGCTCTCGGGCGTGGCGGGCAGTCCCGCGCTGGTGCTGGCCGCCTTGGCGCACCTGGGCCTGGCGGGTAGCCTGCTGGCGCTGCTGTGGCCCGCGCTGCGCACCGTGGTCGGCCAGCGCCACCGCGCCTTTGGCTGGGCGCTGGCGGGCCTGTTCCTGCTGGTGGCGGGCTTCTATGCAGATGCGCTGCGCGGTGCCTACCCCCTGCGCTGGCTGCTGGCCCTGCTGGGCCTGGTGATGGTGCTCATCATCGTGGCCATGAGCCGCATCTCCATGCGCATCGTCAACAACGCCATCGACGCAGTGGGTGGTGATCGCGAGCTCTACCTGGCCCGCCCACCCCGGCGCAACCTGGCCATCCTGTGCATCGCGCTGTTCACCCTGGCCGAGTTCGTGCAACCGGGCGGCCGCGTTGGCGGCTGGCTGGCCTGCGCCGCCGCCGCCGCGCTGTGCAACCTGATGGGCGACTGGCACGTCGGCCGCCCGCTGCTGCGCCGCCTGCCGCTCATGCTCTACGCCGTGTACGCCTGCATGGCGCTGGGCTACGCCCTCATCGGCACAGCCCTGCTCGCGGGCGGGCCGGGCGCCAGCGCCGGGCGCCACCTGCTCACCGTGGGCGCCATCGGGCTGTCGATCTACGCGGTCATCTGCATCGCCGGGCGTGCGCACTGTGGCCACCCGTCGGACGAACGGCCCTGGGTGGGGCAGGGGGCGGTGCTCATCGTGGCCGGGGCCTTGCTGCGTGCGGGCGCCGCCTTTGTGCCGGACGCGGCTTCAGCCCTGCTGGGCCTGGCCGGGCTGTGCTGGGTGGCAGCGTTCGGGCTGCTGTGCTGGCGCATCGCTCCGGTGCTGTGGTGCGTACGCCCGGATGGGCTGTGGGGTTGCAAGGGGTAGGAGCAGAGTAAGGCAATTCTAAGTAAGTCCCGCTTCTTCTTGAACTTGGCTAAATTACCGGGCCATGAAGCAGCAGACACTTGCAATGGCGGCCGACACGCAGTCGGACTTTGAACTACACCTCAAGCCCACGCACCGCGACGAATTCCTCAAGATTATGGAGGTGCTGGTAAATCGCCAAGTTTCCGCGAAGGCTGTTTGGTCATGAACTGGGCGGAAGGTGTATTACTGAGTCCGATCGAACCCGCACTGTCATCACTTCTGGATATCTGGCCGGAAAGTGGGGGCAGGAAGTTATCCTCTGTTAGCTGGTATCCGTCAAGGCCTTGGTATCCCAGGCGAGTGGTGGTGTTTAACCCCGGACCTTCGACACAAATGCTTGACATGGGCGAACAGTAGAAGTGCCTCATTTAGACTGTCGCGAACCATCTTTTTGTGGTTGCCGCAGCTGGCCTGGAAGAGTTTACGACTTTAGGTTGCCTGCCACTTGGCTGAGCAGTGCGCTAGGCCGTATGGATGCTGGGTCGGTGTTTACGACTTTAATTATCCAGAATAGCAGTTGAACGCCGTCGAGTGGGCGTCTGGACTTGTCGATGACCAGTATGGACTTTCAGCGCTCAGATTCTTGAAGCAAAGAATCATGATTGCCGGCGCATCAACTACCCTGCCAATTCTCAAGAAGTCGAGCTTTGAAAAGCTAACCATTCCAGTTCCGCCTACGCCTGAAAAACATGGCAGAGTGGTTAAACCATCAGCCTGAAGACGTGAAAGTGGGTAAGCGGTATCCAGCGCACCTGGCGCAGGTTTGCAACTACGAAGCCCTGAGCGAGAAAGAAAAACGCGAAATCCTGAAATCAACTCTCGTAGGGGATATCTGGGGGATTGGGCGGCGGCTGGGGGCTCAATTGGCCGAGGTGGGAGTAATCACGGCGCTCGATTTGGCCCAAATGGATCCCGTCTTGGTTCGCCGTAAATGGAGCGTGGTTTTAGAGCGAACCGTGCGGGAGCTGAATGGGCAGTCCTGTATTGCGCTTGAAGACATACCCACCGAAAAAAAGCAAATTGCCGTAACGCGCTCGTTTGGGGCTCCTGTGACCGAAATAGGGGGGCTTTTGGCGGCAGTGAGCGAATTCGCTGCGCGGGCGGGAGAAAAACTCAGAAAGCAAGGCAGCTTTATGTGTTTGCCCATACTTCCCCTTTTCGGCCTCCCCCTCAGTTTTCTCGGGCGGTGATGGTTCCCCTGAGAAAACCAACGGCAGATTCCTCTGTTTTGATTGAAGCAGCTCGGGCGGGGGTGCGCAGGTTTTATGAGCCGGGATACCAGCTCAAAAAGGCCGGGGTCATTCTTCTGGATTTGTCGAGTTCTTCGGTGCACCAGGCTGAGCTTGAACTCGGGGGGGATGACAGCAAAGACCAAACCCAGCTGATGATGACGGTCGATAAACTGAATCGTCGTTTCGGGCGGGGGGCTGTTTCTGTAGGGGGTACAGGAATGGGCCAAAAAGGCGATTGGAGCCCAAAACAAATGAGGCTCACACCCCAGTACACCACCAAGCTGTCTGATATCCCTGTGGCGCGGGCATAAGACAGCCCCAGGGGGAAGAAATATGCAGGGCCCAAAAGCTCGGGGGAGAGTTATGCGGGGGCCAGCTTCGAATTCAGCGGTGAATTTGAGTTCGCGGGGGGGCGAGATTCAAAGCCTGAGTTGAAGACCTCCAACACAAAACCGAAAACCGGAATCAAAGGCAAACCCGAACCCAAGAAAGGCACGCAGCGGGCGCGAGGGGGGCTCGTGTGCATATGGCCGGGGTTCAATTGCGCGCGGGAAGGGAGAAGGCCACAAGAACGGGAATTCAATTTCAGGCCGGGGAGTGAATTCAAGCGCGGGGAAGCAAGCGCCAAGGCAATTCGACGGGGAAAGAAAGGCGAACCCAAAGCAAACCGCAAACGAAACTCCAGAAAAAACAAAAGCCCAAAACCGGCAAAGGTCGTGGGCTCGTTTTAAGGGCGACTAAAGCGCAAAGGCTGTCATCATGCACTCATAGATTCATGCATTTACATAGGGCTTGAGGCCGGGAGAGAAATCAACGCCGGGGTGCATGCGTAAAAGCCGTGAAACCCGAGGGGGAGAAAGCAAGAAAGCCAGGAGGAAGGGGGAAAACAGGCGGGAATCAAAGACATGAGCCCGCGTCACAAACACACTTGCAGCTACATAGGTCTTTGGGCGCGTGATCCCTTGAGCGATAGAAAAGCCCTTGTAGTTTTAAGGGCGGGATCTATTGCTTTTACATAGGCCTCAATCGGCTTGCTCTTCTTCCGAAGCATCGCCCCCATCACCACCTGTGGCCTTGTAAACCTTGACCGCATTTCTCACATACATCATGGATTTGACGATGTGTTTTGCCTTACGCCTTATGACATGCAATTTGGCTTCGGTCTCCATCACCTTGTCTATCTCCCACTCTTTTGCAAATGGAGTCAACTTGTCTTTTGAATAAGACATGGTGTCACCTACAGTGGTGATTCGAACACGAACCATCTTGCGATTGTTCTTTGACCCATACCACCTGACGCCCGTCCACTTTAAGTCCAAGTGGTTGCCACGTCGAACGCAGGACAGCTGCAGAGTTGACCTCGACTCCCATCCTGTGGCTTTCGCCTCCTGTCGGTCAACAAAGGTCATGTAGTCTTCGGCGGCAATCACTGCTTGGTCATACAGTTCCATGATGCACGCCTCCAGGGCTGTCATTGCATCTTCATAGCGCTCTGCTTCAGTTCGGGGTAGATTCATCTATTTACCGTGTATGGAGGTACCCGGTACATGCATCCTGGCGAAAGCTGTCGAAAAATCGCGAATTCTCTGGATGTAAGTACCCTATAAGTTCATCCTACTAGGATGCAGACGTATGGTACCAGAAAATTTTCTGAAAGTGCTTCATCCTATTAGGATGTAAGTACCGGTCAAATTCATCCGATTAGACCCCTTTTTTTGTGCTTCTTCCAGACATGCGAGTCAACTTCACAGCGCCTTGGCTTCTGGATGTATCTACCCTGGCATCTTCATCCTAATAGGATGTTGTTCGCTGAAAAGATGTTGGCCCACAATCCTAACGAGCAAAATTCTCTGGATGAAGATGCCCTGTATCTTCATCCTATTAGGATGCAACTGCGGCATTTGATAGATTTCAACCTTCTGCGCCTGCACCCATGAACACATAACTCTTCAAGGATGGCGGTTGGATACAAGGGGGTGGCATCGGGCAGTCTGCAGTCACGCTATGGAACTACTGCAGGGCTACTAAAAGGCGCAAAAACGCCACTATCGGCTGCAATCAATGTACGAAGCACTGGCAATTTATTAAAAGAAATTGCAATGGGTTATGTAGTCGGACAAGATATCGGATATTCCAATCTCAAAATCGCCTTCGGCACATCAGATGGCGAAATGACCACGGTCATTCGCCCTGCGGGTGCTGCGCCCAAAGAGCATTTTGGTAGTCGCTTTGACGGCAAGAAGCAAGATGACTTCCTGCATGTGAATGTGAACGGTCAAGAGTTTGTGGCAGGCGTATCTACTGATCGCGCAGAAATGTGGGAGCGCTCCCTACATGCTGATTACGCCAAAACTGATTCATACAAAGCACTGTTTCATGCAGGCTTGCTGTTGACTGGTCAGAAGGAAATCGACCTGTTGGTGACTGGGCTGCCAGTTTCTCAATTCCAAGATGAAGCGCTGCGCGAAGACCTGCGCAAGCGATTCACTGGTGAGCACAAAGTCACCGCAAAGCGGACGGTGAACGTGAAGGATGTGATGGTTGTGGCTCAGCCTATTGGCGGCTTGCTGGACTATGTGAATCTGGTCGATGACGGACCAGAAGAAGATCGCATCACGGACGAGCATCGCATTCTGGTGGTGGATCCTGGTTTCTATTCTCTGGATTGGGTTTTGGTCAGCAATGGCCAATTGCAGCGCCAATCCAGCGGCACCAGTCTCAAAGCCTCTTCTGTTCTGTTGGAGCAGGCCGGTATTCTGATTGCCGAAGACCATGGTGCAAAACCCAGCGTGGAAACACTCGAAAATGCGCTGCGTACCGGAAAGCAAAGCATTCTGCTGATGGGTGAACGTGTCGAGTTGGCTCCATATTTGACAAAGGCGAGTGAATCTCTGGCCACGGTGACTTCGACTTCCATTCAAAAAGCATTGCGCGTTGAAAGCATGTCGCCTGACATCGTGGTTCTCGTGGGTGGCGGCTCCCAGTTCTTCCACAAAACTATTCAGGACGCTTTCCCGCGCCTGAAGGTGGTATGTCCAGAAAACCCAGTTCTGTCGAATGCACGCGGTTTCTGGCTGTTGGGCGCATCAGCATGAAAGAAGGAAGCCTCAAGATCCTTTTGTCGATCAATGAGGTTTATCCACTCTTGGTAGCGGATTTGTCTCGGTACTCTCTTGAGCGCCGAGGAGAGCGTGTTCGTGTTCTCGCAGAGATTGGGCTTTTGGTCGAAGGTCGTTACTTGGCGGTGGGCGCCGCAAAATGGGCTCTTCAACCGCAAATGGTTGAACTGCCTTCCTTTGCGCTGGTGATTAACGACGCCCATCCCGCATTGTTTAATGCACTCAAAGCGACCCCGGCACGGATGCGCGCTGAGCGGTTGAGAAACCTTGCCAATCTGGGCTTGCATGTGGATGGTGGTTTGCTTCGCATTGAAGGCGCCCATCAACCAGAGGGTTCTCTCGTATCTTCAGATATGGGCAGGCAATACGAAACTGCACAGCCACCAATCCCTGTGGCTCCAGTTTCCATGTATCGCAGTGCTATCGCTGCGCATGCGCCAGCCAAATCCGATTCGGTCTCGAATGAGCCTGTTGCGGCCAATATGTCCGAGCCTGTGAATCCCAGCGCTTCTGAGCCGCCCGTGGAGAAACAGGAGTCGGATTCTCCGGCTGCAGCTGCAGCGACTGCCAATCCAACGCCGTCGAAAAACAAAGTGGGCAAGGGCGTTCGCAGTTTCGCCCGATCCTTGGGAAATTGAATATGGCAGTGTCGAAAGCAAAAACAAAAGCCCAAAAGCCTTCACCGTCTTTTGAATGGACGGTGGGTATTCCACCTGAGAAAACGATGGTGGCCCTTGCTGTGCGCAAGTGGTCTGGAATGCATGAAGGCAAGTACATCGAGGTGCTTGCTGGAAGCCCCAAGCGCTACCTGGAGGCCTTGGGCCTGGATGCGATTCTGGAGCCCAGCACCACGGTGATCTATGGTCAGATCCTGGTGCAAGGCGAGATGGAAATCATCATTGATGAGCGCGGCTCACCGGTCACGGCCTACCCCAACAGTGTTCTGGGCTGGTCGTACGTGCCCGAGTTCCACGAGAACATGAAGCTGGCCACGATGACCGATCTGGCCATCGATGCGGTGCGCCGTCGCTCCCGCACTGCGCCCAAGGGCTGATTCAGAGGCGTACCATGCGGCAGGAGTTCGTGCGGGGCCATCGGCGCTACATCCTCTCCCTGGACGTAGATCTGTTCGAGGCCTGCGTGATCAATCGTCACTGGTACGGTGACAACAGCCGCAGGCACGGGCGCCGTCAGGAGCTTTTTAAAGACTTGGCGGTGGCCCAGCGCCGGTTTGGGGAGGTGCAGGCGTACCTTCTCAAAAACGGTTACTCGCTGCCTAACTCATAAAGCCTCAATGACATGGAAGACATCGACCTAGAACTCAAGAAGGTTCAGCTGGCACGCGAACGTTTGGCCCTTCAAAAGGAAACGGAACGCAGGATGCTGAAGGCCCAGATGGTGGGCCAGCTTGCTGCCGCTGGAACTGCTTTAAAGTCCGTTGGCCGCAAGATTGTCATGCTGCCAATTGCCGCATTGGTAGCGCTGCCGACCTTTGTTTCAAAACACCTGAAGATCTCTGCCCTTTGGATTTGTCTGGGTGCTTTCTGTCTGGGTGCCTTTGGTGTGGGCTATTTACTGGTGGAAAAGCATTTGGATGAGTCAAATCGCCGCGTCCAGGAGCTGAACGCCGAAAAGCGTCGCGCCCAGCAGCTGTATGCAGAAAAGCTTCAAGAGTGCATTACTGCGCAGATTCCCTTGCCAACCTGTAAAGAGAGAGCCCAGAAGCTGGCTTTCCCCAATGGTCTCGGTGGTGTGAAACTCCCCGATTAAGAACCTAAAACAAAGCCCCTCGGGGGCTTTTGTCATTGATCGAGCGGTTCTTCTTTGTCAGAGGCGGCTTCGAGCGCATTTCGCCACGCCTGTCGCCTCTTGTGGTCGTAGCGGGCCGTCACCTTCAGGCTGGAGTGCCGCGCCTGGGCCTGCACGTACCGTGGGTCTACCCCCGCCTCCATGGTGTGCGAGACGCCTGTGTGTCGCATCCAGTGGGGCGATGCCAGCATAAGCCGTTGTGCGGCTCGGTCATCTTCATCCTTCACCAGCGCAGCCGCCATCTTGAAGATCTCTTTGCAGATCAGGTAGATGGCCTGGGGCGTGATGCCCTTGTCTTTGCCGGTGACCGCAAGGATGGCTGGCAGGGTCTCCTTGTACGCGGGCAGAGGTGACAGGCCCAAGGAGGTGCGGTAGATGCGCAACTCGTCCATGAGCTTGGAGGTGGCCACGATATTCGCTTTCTTGCCGCCCTTGCCCACCAGCTTGATGTCCCAACCCTGGGGCGATGGCTCAAAACTCCCCATGGTCAGCATCGCGGCCTCTTCGCGGCGCAGGTAGGCGCGGTACAGCAGCTGGGTGATCCAGCGTGCGCGGTGGTAGTGCTTGAGGTCGCGGTCGCTCTCGCGCGGCAGTGACTCGACGGCTTGCTGGACAGCCAGCCATTCGCGCTCGCTCAGGGCCTCTTCCACCTCCTCATCCGGCGCGGTCTTACCCATTCCCTCGTGGGCCATCTTCACCGGGTTGAACATGCAGTAAGGATCAACCTTGGTGCGGCGTAGCTCCCGCATGGCGGTGAACATCCTGAACAGCACCGTCAAGGTGTGCTTGACGCTCTCGGTGGACAGGGGTTTTCTGAAGGGTTGGTGCTTCCAGCCTTGGGAGAGAAGGTACTCATGATCGAAGGGGCGAGGGTTCTCCAGAAACAACAGGTAGTCGTTGATGTCCTGGGTGACCACCTCGGGCAGCAGATCCGGCGCAGGTGGTCGCCTGGCGCGCAGCCACACCAAGAAGCGGTAGCACTCCTTTTCGTAGGAGCGCGTGGTGTGCCGTGACTTCTTGGAGTAGGTGTCCAGGAACGCGCGGATCGCTGACACATCGTCGGTGATGTAGCGGGTGATGAGCGCCAGTTCTGCTTCACCGGCTGGACGAACTGGGTACTGGTAGGAGGTGAGGGTGTTCATGGCGATACCAGCTCCGCACATGCGCTGGTGGCAGAGGCCTTGGATTGGGCCGGGGTGATGCCAAAGGCGAGGAACATGGCGTTGCCGCGCTCAAACAGGTCGAGCATCTTCTGAGCCAGCTCGTGGCGGTCGAGAAACTCCATGCCGACCAGATCCTCTCGGCGGTTGACCTTGACTTGGCAAATCAGGCCCATGAGCAAAGGGATAGCACCCACGTTGCGCATGAGGAACCACAGCCAGTGTGGCCACTGCTGGATCAGCTTGCCAAAAAAGGCGCGGACTTCGGGCACCTCCACCAGCTCACGCGGGTCGTTGTCGTAGCCTGTGATGTGGATGAGCAGGGATTCTTGGAAGCGCAGCGCTGTCTCTTTGGAGTCGGTCAGGGCCATCAGGCGCTCCAAGGCGCTGGAGATGTTGCCTGCTTCGATTTCAGTGCGGGTCAGGTCCAGCACCACCAATGCCTCATCGTTGAAGTTGGCCAGCCCTTCGGCATCGGTACGCATCAGAAGGATTTTGGGGTCTTTGCTCATGGCATCCCTTTACGCCGGTAGATGTTCAAGCCCGTGCTCTCGAAGTAATAGCGGAAGGTCTTCTCTGGGAGCCATTCCTCGCCCTCGGGGCCCTGCACCAGCAGCTGGAGATCTTTGGTCTGTTGGCTGCCGCGCAGTCGCACGATGTGGGCGCGCTGATCCTCATCGGCAAGGCCGCTGGATCTGACGGCCACCACTTCGTCGCCAATCTCGAACTCAGGACGCTCAACGGGCACTTCACGGACGGGCTTGAGCTTGAGCTTTGCCGCGCGGGCGGTGCGCAGTTCTTCCTTGATTTGCTGTGTGCACTGGGGAATACCGGCAATGGCGCATTCCCACAGGCGGGCTCTGCCGGGGTCTTCAAAGACCGTGTACAGACGCTGCCGGGACACGCCCAGGTACTGAGCGGCATCCCGTATCGACCAGCCCTTGGTGCGAAGGCGCTCAGCCAGGAACCCGCCTTTTTTCGTGCTTTGCAGGGTGGGCTGGGTGGAGGAGTGTGGCGCTGTCATGGTGCCAGCCGCTTCAGGCGCTCTGCCGCCTGGTCGATGTGGGTCTGGAGCTTGTCAACGCAGGGGGCGAAGTCGCGGCTCAACAGGGAGGAGTCGCGCAGGCGCATCACGTAGTCTTGGGCCAAGGACAGGGCCCGTGCCCAGGTGCTTGCCCTCACCAACTCGGTGATGTCCAGGCTCAAGCGAAACTCTGAGAGTTCCCCATGGGCAGACGGCGCAAATGCCATAGGCGTCATGTCGTACACGGGCGTCAGAGGGTAGGTGCGTCTATCGTCACCAAAGCAGGACAAGTTACCGCTGTGCATGTCGGTATTGCCAATCAAGGTGCCGAAGGCCCAGCGCAAGCATGCCTCGTCCATGCCTCCACTTGAGATCAATCCCGCGCGCACCAAGGCCTTGGCGATAACGGGCCAGCTTCCACCGCTGCCCGCGTACTCGTGATCCAGTGCAGCAAACGAATGCACAGCTCTACGACCGAGCTCTCCCGTGCGGTCGAACCGCTCCACCTCAAGGAAACGCTGAGCCCCCGAATCCAAGATGCGGGAGGTGGCGGCATCAACGCCACCATCGGCCAGCACTTGCAGGGCCAGGTGCTCGGCCGCGAGAAGGTCGCGCCACCGCTTGGACGCAGGGCTGTCCTCTGGGATGGTGAATTTGACGATCACATGACGTGGGGTACCGCCTTCAGGCTGGACGCAGGCGGTGAATTTGGGCACCTCACCACCGAGCAGGGCGCTCACATCGCCTTGTTCAGCGGAAGCGGCCATCTGCACGTAGTGCTGGGCGCAGCTTTCTTGGGGCAGGGGCTGCGGGGCAGGGGAGTTGATGAAATCCTCTGCCGGGGCATGGCCGATCATGAGGTTACCGGGGAGGTCGATACCGTAAAGGGTGACCGCACGCAGCCGCTGTTCGTCACTCCAGTCGCTCAGGCGCTCAGAAAAGCCCAGAGTCTGGCCGTAACGCTTGGCTAGGGCACGACCCATGTAGCCCTGTGGAAGAACATCAGATAGCCACCACGGAAACCCATCAATGTGTTCGGATAAGACAGCATCGTTGAGCAAGACAAATCCGTCTCGGCACACGGGCACAAACATGGCCTTCGGGATGAGATAGCCATGCTCGTTGACTTTGAAAAGAGGCACATGCAGTTCTGCCCGTGAGGAGTCCCGCAGCACGTAGAAAACATTTCTGGCCGCGCCTACTCGGATGACCTCATCCCCCAGCTTCATGATGGCCCGTGAAACGGTGGGCTGGCTCACATGGAGCTTTTGAACGAGAGCCGCTGTCCTGCTGGGCCCAAGCCGGAGCAAGTTGCGAACTTGATCAGCGGTGATCTGAATAGCTGATTGCATAGATAGAAGCATACTGCATCGCATGCGCTTATGCTTAGATTTCCAGCTCGGCATGGCAGTGGCCGTGCAGCACGGCTGCGGTGTGCCAAACACTCATCAGGCTAGTTCTTGGGAGGCTTTGACTTCGAGCCTCCCTCAACCGACCTTTTCTCAAGCACTCGGGAGCGCTGATCTCCGAGCGCTAGGCATTGGACAAGTGAAGGAGCGGTTTCGCGCACGCGCGGGCATGCCTATCTCTCAAACGGGTGCGTTCACTGTGACGCGCTGCAGGGTGCGTTTTTTGAGCACGAGGTCTTTGGCGAGGATGCGGCTGCCTTAACCGTGGACTGCAATAAGGCCCGCGAGCTGCTTGATGGAGCCCGGTTCGACACGCCGTTTCGCTGGGTGTTCGATGAACGGTTTGAGCCAGGCACAGACTTGCCCTAAAAAGAAGAGCGTTGAATGCCATGCGCAGGCAGCGCTCGAAGTTTGCAAGTTCCTGCGCTTGTGACAATCTAAACCGCACTACTCCTTTAAGAATCCACCGCGACACCACTTCAAGGCAGCTAATTTATCTTCCAGCGGCAAGGACTTAAACGGCTTTTTACCTTTGCCCCAGGTCATAAAAGCACCCGCTAGATCAGCCTTGGTTTCGAGCTTCTGCGCATCTGCTGACCCGAAATTTTCTCTTGCGAAATTACGGAGGAAGGTGTCTGTTGCTTTCCATCGGTTTCTATCATTTTGGGGTCGTCTCAGAAAACGGAAAATAAAGCACGCTAAGGCGTAACTACCCTCGGCTACACCGCGTCGGCACCACGCGGCTCTTTCTCCCCTTGCAGCGAAGCAATCAGCGGGCAAGAAACGTTCCCTTGCCGCGCATGGCAGGCGAACACAAGTTCGGATAGCACGGTTTCCATGCGCGCCAGGTCGGTCATTTTTTCGCGCACGTCCTGAAGCTTGTGCTCGGCCAGGCTGCTGGCTTCCTCGCAGTGGGTGCCGTCATCCAGCCTCAGCAGCTCTGCGATCTCGTCGAGGCTGAATCCGAGCCGCTGGGCTGATTTCACGAAGCGCACCCGCGTCACATCCGCCTCGCCATAGCGGCGGATGCTGCCATAGGGCTTGTCCGGCTCCGGCAACAAGCCCTTGCGCTGATAGAACCGGATTGTTTCCACGTTGACCCCGGCCGCCTTGGCGAAAACGCCAATAGTCAGATTCTCCAAATTTTTTTCCATATCGCTTGACTCCGTACATTGGTACGGAAGTAAGCTTAAGCTATCCAATCCAGATTTGAAAGGACAAGCGTATGTCTGAACCTCAAAACGGGCGCGGGGCGCTCTTCACTGGCGGGCTAGCCGCCATCCTCGCCGCGGCTTGCTGCCTGGGGCCGCTGGTTCTGATCGCCCTGGGGTTCAGCGGCGCTTGGATCGGCAACTTGACGGTGTTGGAACCTTATCGCCCGATCTTCATCGGCGCGGCGTTGGTGGCGCTGTTTTTCGCCTGGCGGCGCATCTACCGACCGGCGCAAGCCTGCAAACCAGGGGATGTGTGTGCGATTCCCCAAGTGCGCGCTACTTACAAGCTCATTTTCTGGGTCGTGGCCGCGCTGGTTCTGGTCGCGCTCGGATTTCCCTACGTCATGCCATTTTTCTATTAATCACAGGAGTTCATCATGAAAAAACTGTTTGCCTCTCTCGCCATCGCTGCCGTTGTTGCCCCCGTGTGGGCCGCCACCCAGACCGTCACGCTGTCCGTACCGGGCATGACCTGCTCCGCTTGTCCGATCACCGTCAAGAAGGCGATTTCCAAGGTCGAAGGCGTCAGCAAAGTTAACGTGACCTTCGAGACACGCGAAGCGGTTGTCACCTTCGATGATGCCAAGACCAGCGTGCAGAAGCTGACCAAGGCCACCGAAGACGCAGGCTATCCGTCCAGCGTCAAGAAGTGAGGCACTGAAAACGGCAGCGCAGCACATCTGACGCCCTTGTCTGCTACCACAAACGAAAAAGGATCTGTCGCATGACCCATCTAAAAATCACCGGCATGACCTGCGACTCGTGCGCGGCGCACGTCAAGGAAGCGCTGGAAAAAGTACCCGGCGTCCAATCTGCCATAGTGTCCTATGCCAAGGGCGCGGCCCAGCTCGCCCTTGATCCAGGCACAGCGCCGGACGCACTGACCGCCGCCGTGGCTGGCCTGGGCTACAAAGCGATGCTCGCCGATGCCCCGCCGACCGACAACCGCACTGGGCTGTTCGACAAGGTGCGCGGCTGGATGGGTGCCGCCGACAAGGGCAGCGGCGGCGAGCGCCCGTTGCAAGTCGCCGTGATCGGCAGCGGTGGAGCCGCGATGGCGGCAGCACTGAAGGCCGTCGAGCAAGGCGCGCAGGTCACGCTGATTGAGCGCGGCACCATCGGCGGCACCTGCGTCAACGTCGGTTGTGTGCCGTCCAAGATCATGATCCGCGCCGCCCACATCGCCCATCTGCGCCGGGAAAGCCCATTCGACGGCGGCATGCCACCCACACCGCCGACGATCTTGCGCGAGCGGCTGCTGGCCCAGCAGCAGGCCCGTGTCGAAGAACTCCGTCATGCCAAGTACGAAGGCATCCTGGACGGCAATTCAGCCATCACCGTTCTGCACGGTGAAGCGCGTTTCAAGGACGACCAGAGCCTTATCGTTAGTTTGAACGAGGGTGGTGAGCGCGTCGTGATGTTCGACCGCTGCCTGGTCGCCACGGGTGCCAGTCCGGCCATGCCGCCGATTCCGGGCCTGAAAGAGTCACCCTACTGGACTTCGACTGAGGCCTTGGTCAGCGACACCATTCCCGAACGCCTGGCCGTCATCGGCTCGTCGGTGGTGGCGCTGGAACTGGCGCAAGCCTTCGCCCGGCTGGGTAGCCAGGTCACGATCCTTGCGCGCAGCACGCTGTTCTTCCGCGAAGACCCTGCCATCGGCGAGGCCGTCACAGCCGCCTTCCGTGCCGAAGGAATCAAGGTACTGGAACATACGCAAGCCAGCCAAGTCGCCCATGTGGACGGCGAATTCGTGCTGACCACTGGACAGGGCGAAGTGCGCGCCGACAAGCTGCTGGTCGCCACCGGCCGGACACCGAACACGCGCAGCCTGGCATTGGAAGCGGCGGGGGTAGCCGTCAATGCGCAGGGGGCCATCGTCATCGACAAGGGCATGCGCACCAGTAGCCCGAACATCTACGCGGCCGGCGACTGCACCGACCAGCCGCAGTTCGTCTATGTGGCGGCAGCGGCCGGCACTCGTGCGGCCATTAACATGACCGGCGGCGACGCCGCCATCAATCTGACCGCGATGCCGGCCGTGGTGTTCACCGACCCGCAAGTGGCGACCGTGGGCTACAGCGAGGCGGAAGCGCACCACGATGGCATCGAAACCGACAGCCGCACGCTGACGCTCGACAACGTGCCGCGTGCGCTCGCCAACTTCGATACCCGCGGCTTCATCAAGCTGGTCATCGAGGAAGGCAGCGGACGGCTGATTGGCGTACAGGTGGTGGCCCCGGAAGCGGGCGAACTGATCCAGACGGCTGTTCTCGCCATTCGCAACCGCATGACGGTGCAGGAACTAGCCGACCAGTTGTTCCCCTACCTAACGATGGTCGAGGGCTTGAAGCTCGCGGCGCAGACCTTCAGCAAGGACGTGAAGCAACTGTCCTGCTGCGCCGGATAAGGAAAAGGAGGTGTTCGATGAACGCCTACACAGTGTCCCGACTGGCCCTTGAGGCCGGGGTGAGCGTGCATATCGTGCGCGACTACCTGCTGCGCGGATTGCTGCGGCCAGTCGCCTGCACCACGGGCGGCTACGGCTTGTTCGATGACGCCGCCTTGCAGCGGCTGTGCTTTGTGCGGGCCGCTTTTGAGGCGGGCATCGGCCTGGACGCATTGGCGCGGCTGTGCCGGGCGCTGGATGCGGCGGACGGCGACGAAGCGGCCGCGCAGCTTGCCCTGCTGCGTCAGTTCGTCGAGCGTCGGCGCGAAGCGTTGGCCGATCTGGAAGTGCAGTTGGCCACCCTGCCGACCGAGCCGGCACAGCACGCGGAGAGTCTGCCATGAACAACCCCGAGCGCTTGCCGTCCGAGACGCACAAACCGATCACCGGCTACCTGTGGGGCGGACTGGCTGTGCTGACTTGCCCCTGCCACCTGCCCATCCTCGCTGTCGTGCTGGCCGGCACAACCGCCGGTGCTTTCCTCGGCGAGCATTGGGTCATCGCGGCGCTCGGTTTGACCGGCCTGTTCCTTCTGTCCCTGTCGCGGGCGTTGCGGGCATTCAGGGAAAGAGAATGAGCGCTTTCCGGCCGGATGGATGGACGACGCCGGAACTGGCCCAAGCGGTCGAGCGCGGGCAGCTTGAACTGCACTACCAGCCCGTCGTCGATCTGCGCAGTGGTGAGATTGTCGGCGCGGAAGCCCACAAGGCCGACCAGGCAGCGCCGGCCCTCTATGGCCCCGAGAAGGGGCCAGAAAGGCCCGCCAGGGCCTCGTAGCCTAGCGGCGAGGGCCACCGGCCCGGTGAGCGTCGGGAAGGCGCTGGAAGCCCGCCAGGGGCGAGACGGGCGGCCGTGGCCGCCTGGCTCGATGCGTAGCACGACATAGCCGGTTCTCGCGGCCGCCGGCCGGGAGAATCCCCCGCAGCTTGGCCCCTCAAATGTCAAAGAGTGGATCTCATCGTCGGAAGTGGCGATGCGAGATCCAGCGGCGGCCGTCATCGTCGGAACTGGCGATGGGGCCCTCGGGGCATCGTTGGATGTGGCGATGGTCGACCGTGGCCAGGACGTGGCCAGCCTCGCCGGAAGTGACGATGCTGCAGCTCGGGGTCGTCTCAGAAAACGGAAAATAAAGCACGCTAAGCCGGTTGCAGCGGCCGTAGCGGCCTGAACTTGCCCGCGCCGATCTTGGCGCTGCTGCGCCAGAGGTAATCGCCGGTCAGGTTGATGTGCTCCCAGCCGAGCGGCGACAGGTACTGCAACAGGCCGTCATCGACGGCTTGACCGTGGCCACGCAAGGCGTTCGCGGCCCGCTCCAGATAGACCGTGTTCCATAGGGCTCTGTTGCAAAGATTGGCGGCAGTCAGAGGTAGGCTGTCGCTCTGCGCCGATCAGGCGGCTGCTGCGAAATGGTGGTTGAGCATGCCCATGGCCTCCGTCAGCGCCGAGGGCCCAATGCCAAAAGCTCTCTCCACAAGGCGCACCTCGCCCCTGATGCCGGGCTGCAGGCACCAGGGGCGAGCCTGTCCTTTGCGCAGGGCTCGCATGACTTCGAATCCCTTGATCGTGGCATAGGCCGTGGGGATCGATTTGAAACCGCGCACCGGCTTGATCAGTATCTTGAGCTTTCCGTGATCGGCCTCGATCACGTTATTGAGATACTTCACCTGCCGGTGGGCCGTCTCCCGGTCCAGCTTTCCTTCGCGCTTCAATTCGGTGATCGCTGCACCATAGCTCGGCGCTTTGTCGGTATTGAGCGTGGCAGGCTTTTCCCAGTGCTTCAGGCCTCGCAGGGCCTTGCCCAGGAACCGCTTCGCTGCCTTGGCGCTGCGGGTCGGCGACAGGTAGAAATCGATCGTGTCGCCCCGCTTGTCGACTGCCCGGTACAGGTAGGTCCACTTGCCCCGCACCTTGACGTAGGTTTCATCCAGGCGCCAGCTCGGATCAAAGCCACGCCGCCAGAACCAGCGCAGCCGCTTCTCCATCTCCGGGGCGTAGCACTGGACCCAGCGATAGATCGTCGTATGGTCGACCGAAATGCCGCGTTCCGCCAGCATTTCCTCAAGGTCGCGATAGCTGATCGGATAGCGACAATACCAGCGCACCGCCCACAGGATCACATCACCCTGGAAATGGCGCCACTTGAAATCCGTCATCGTTCCGTCCGTCCAATCTCCGCCAAGCATGCTCAAGCTTCACGATTTTTGCAACAGAGCCCACACGAGTATTGAGCATAGTCGAGATTGGTGCAGATCACTTCTGATATTGAACTGTCAGGAGCTGGCTGCACAACAGCCATTACGCCCAATCAACTGGTGCAGTCGTCTTCTGAAAATGACATTTGGTATCTCTCATAAACGGATGTTTTTGAGAGAACTATCTTCGGCCTTCACACGCACGAAAGGCGGCGAAGCTCCGCCGTTAATCCGTCCGCCGGAGATCTCGCCCAGGCAGGCTGAAGGCCGAGCAAGCCTGACAGGCCCGAAAAGCCCGGCACGGGCGTCGGCGGCGATGACGGCGGCGGCATTATCCAGGGTTGATGATGGAAGTGGAGGATATCGACAACCTCTCGCGCAACCAAGACATCGCGGTCGGACTGCAAGTGATCTTGAAGCCACGGGCCCGTCCCACCCCGACATGGACCTCGATGCCCGAACGGACGTTAGATTTCGAGTTCTAGGCGTTCTGCGATGAAGGTTGGATCCCAGCCGGGATTGAAAGTGTCGACGTGGGTGAATCCGAGCCGCTCGTATAGGCCACGCAGGTTCGGGTGGCAGTCGAGCCGCAGCTTGGCGCACCCCTGCGTTCGCGCGGCATGGCGGCAAGCCTCGATCAGCGCGGAGCTGACACCCCGGCCCGCATGTGTCCGTCGCACCGCGAGCTTGTGCAGATATGCGGCCTCCCCCTTGAGGGCGTCGGGCCAGAACTCGGGATCCTCGGCCGACAAGGTGCAACAGCCGACGATGCCGTCGCTGCAACTCGCGACTAGGAGCTCGGATCTCAGGACGAAGGTCTCCGCGAATGTCCGGTCGATCCGCGCGACGTCCCAGGCGGGCGTTCCCTTGGCGGACATCCACGCCGCAGCGTCGTGCATCAGCCGCACAACCTCGTCGATATCACCCGAGCAGGCGACCCGAACGTTCGGAGGCTCCTCGCTGTCCATTCGCTCCCCTGGCGCGGTATGAACCGCCGCCTCATAGTGCAGTTTGATCCTGACGAGCCCAGCATGTCTGCGCCCACCTTCGCGGAACCTGACCAGGGTCCGCTAGCGGGCGGCCGGAAGGTGAATGCTAGGCATGATCTAACCCTCGGTCTCTGGCGTCGCGACTGCGAAATTTCGCGAGGGTTTCCGAGAAGGTGATTGCGCTTCGCAGATCTCCAGGCGCGTGGGTGCGGACGTAGTCAGCGCCATTGCCGATCGCGTGAAGTTCCGCCGCAAGGCTCGCTGGACCCAGATCCTTTACAGGAAGGCCAACGGTGGCGCCCAAGAAGGATTTCCGCGACACCGAGACCAATAGCGGAAGCCCCAACGCCGACTTCAGCTTTTGAAGGTTCGACAGCACGTGCAGCGATGTTTCCGGTGCGGGGCTCAAGAAAAATCCCATCCCCGGATCGAGGATGAGCCGGTCGGCAGCGACCCCGCTCCGTCGCAAGGCGGAAACCCGCGCCTCGAAGAACCGCACAATCTCGTCGAGCGCGTCTTCGGGTCGAAGGTGACCGGTGCGGGTGGCGATGCCATCCCGCTGCGCTGAGTGCATAACCACCAGCCTGCAGTCCGCCTCAGCAATATCGGGATAGAGCGCAGGGTCAGGAAATCCTTGGATATCGTTCAGGTAGCCCACGCCGCGCTTGAGCGCATAGCGCTGGGTTTCCGGTTGGAAGCTGTCGATTGAAACACGGTGCATCTGATCGGACAGGGCGTCTAAGAGCGGCGCAATACGTCTGATCTCATCGGCCGGCGATACAGGCCTCGCGTCCGGATGGCTGGCGGCCGGTCCGACATCCACGACGTCTGATCCGACTCGCAGCATTTCGATCGCCGCGGTGACAGCGCCGGCGGGGTCTAGCCGCCGGCTCTCATCGAAGAAGGAGTCCTCGGTGAGATTCAGAATGCCGAACACCGTCACCCTGCTGCGTAACATCGTTGCTGCTCCATAACATCAAACATCGACCCACGGCGTAACGCGCTTGCTGCTTGGATGCCCGAGGCATAGACTGTACAAAAAAACAGTCATAACAAGCCATGAAAACCGCCACTGCGCCGTTACCACCGCTGCGTTCGGTCAAGGTTCTGGACCAGTTGCGTGAGCGCATACGCTACTTGCATTACAGCTTACCAACCGAACAGGCTTATGTCCACTGGGTTCGTGCCTTCATCCGTTTCCACGGTGTGCGTCACCCGGCAACCTTGGGCAGCAGCGAAGTCGAGGCATTTCTGTCCTGGCTGGCGAACGAGCGCAAGGTTTCGGTCTCCACGCATCGTCAGGCATTGGCGGCCTTGCTGTTCTTCTACGGCAAGGTGCTGTGCACGGATCTGCCCTGGCAGGGCATCAACGAAGACCAGAACCTGGGCATCGCCATCACCCGCCGTGCGCTGGAAGCCCCGCTGCGCGCCATCGTGGCCAACGCCGGTGAAGAACCGAGCGTGATCGTGGCCAACGTCAAGGCCGGCGAAGGCAGCTACGGCTACAACGCCGCCACCGGCGAGTTCGGCGACATGATCGCCATGGGCATCCTGGACCCGACCAAGGTGACCCGCTCGGCCCTGCAGCACGCCGCTTCCGTCGCCGGCCTTGCGATCACGACCGAAGTGGTCGTGGCCGAAGTGCCGAAGAAGGAAGAGCCGGCCATGCCGGGTGCTGGCGGTATGGGCGGCATGGGCGGCATGGATTTCTGATCCGGTTGGCCCGGTCGTCAGGGAACCGGACCGCGCCAGCGCGGTCCGATCCCGGCAACGACCCGACATCAAGGCCCCAAGGACGGGGCCGGAGCCCGGCAGCGATGCCGGGCTTTTTGTTGTGCCCGCGCCGCGGCAATGTCTGACGCGAAGATCAGAACGCACCGATACGAACGTGCGAACACAGGCGCAACACTGAGCAGCCGTCCCCGCACCGGAGCGCTGCGTGCCGCGCCTCGCCACATCCCGGCGGCAAGCCGCGGGATGCGCGCCACTGCCGTCCGCCCACACCGGTTCGCGGTACGCGCGCCACGCGCCCGAGCGCACGCTGCTGTACGCGTTGGTAGAGGCGCACTACCCGGACTTCATTGCACGGATCGAAGCGGAGGGCCGCTCGCTGCCCGGGTATGTCCGCGAGGCGTTCGATGCCTACCTGCGTTGCGGCGTACTCGAGCACGGCTTCCTGCGGGTGGTGTGCGAGCACTGCCGTGCAGAGAGGCTGGTGGCCTTCTCCTGCAAGAAGCGCGGGTTCTGCCCGAGTTGCGGCGCGCGACGCATGGCCGAGAGTGCGCGGCACCTGGTCGAGGAGGTGTTCGGCCCGCGGCCTGTGCGGCAATGGGTGCTGAGCTTTCCGTACCCCTTGCGTTTCCTGTTCGCCAGCAAGCCAGAAGCCATTGGCCCGGTGCTGGGCATCGTGCAGCGCGTGATCGCCGGCTGGTTGGCCGATCAAGCCGGCATCGACCGCGCCAGCGCCCAGTGCGGCGCGGTGACGCTGATCCAGCGTTTCGGCAGCGCGCTGAACCTGAACATCCACTTCCACATGCTGTGGCTCGACGGCGTGTACGTGGAAGCCACCGAGCTGCCGCGGCGCGAACTGCGCCTGCACCGCGCCCGTGCGCCCACCACCGCGCAGTTGACCCAGCTGGCAGCTACCATCGCGCACCGGGTGTGTCGGCACCTGACGCGCAAAGGCTGGCTCGAAGGGGAGGGCGAATCGGCCTTCCTGGCAGACAGCGCTGCAGGCGACGACAGCATGGATGGGCTGCGGATGAGTTCGATCACCTACCGCATCGCCACCGGCCGCGACGCTGGCTGCAAGGTCGTCACGCTGCAAACGCTGCCCGGTGACGCCGGTTCGCTGGAGGGCGAAGCCGGCAAGGTCGGCGGCTTCTCACTGCATGCCGGCGTGGCGGCCGAAGCACACGAAAGCCACAAGCTGGAAAAGCTGTGCCGCTACATCACGCGCCCGGCGATCAGCGAGAAGCGGCTGTCGATAGCGCTCCAGGGCAGGGTGCGTTACCAGCTCAAGACCCCGTGGCGCAATGGCACCACGCATGTGGAATGGGATCCGGTGGATTTCATCGCCAAGCTGGCGGCGCTGGTCCCGCCACCTCGCGCGCATCTCACCCGCTTCCACGGCGTATTCGCCCCGAATGCAAACCTGCGTGCGCAGCTGACGCCCTCGGGGCGCGGCAAGCGGCCTGCGGGCGATGCGGCGCCAGTGGACGTCAGCGCCCACGACGCGCCGCGCAGCCCCGAGGAGAAGCGCCGTGCGATGAGCTGGGCGCAACGGCTCAAGCGGGTCTTTTCCATCGACGTCACCGCCTGCGTCCACTGCGGTGGCACCGTGCGGATCGTCGCCAGCATCGAGGAACCCACCGCCATCCGCGCCATCCTCGCCCACTTCGAGAAGCACGGCGCGCGGGAAGAAGCGCACTACAGGCCCGCAGCGCGCGCGCCGCCAGTGCAAGCCGCGTGACGATCTGCCGGCTGCACAGCCGACGGCGAAACCGGAATCCGAGCCGATGCGGCCACGATCCGCAGGGCGGCGCTCGGCCCGCTGTCGGGAATCAGCGAAGCATGGCTGCTGACAACGCCGCTGCGTGGCCCCGCGATGCCGAAATCCCACTCACAGACGTCCGATCCGTGCCCAAAACGGGGCTTGCGCGACCGCCGCCTACCCAGCAGACTGCCCGAAAAGGGCGTTTGAACTTCCTATACGCAAGGAACGTCTCGCCTGCCAAATCGGGCCATGTGACGGCTGACCGCTTGGCGAGCGGATGCCGTTCCGGTAGCACCGCCAAGAGCGGTTCGGTCCATGTGCGACGGGAATGGCAGTCGGGTGGTTGGGGCGTGCCCGCGACGAACGCCACGTCCAACCTGCCGGCGCGAAGCTGCACCACCGCTTCACGGGCCGGGCCTTCGGCGATCTCGACTTCAACATCGGGGTAATCCTTGCGGTATTGGCCGATCAGCTTTGCGAGGAAGCTATGCGGAATCAGGGCATGGATACCGATACGAAGCCGGCCGCTTTCTCCGGCTGCCGCCATGCCGGCGGTTTTCACCGCATGGTCGAGTTGGTCAATACCTACGGCTATCCGCTCGACGAAATGGCGTCCGGCCTCGGTCAGCCGAACGCCGCGCGCATGACGCTCGAACAAGAGGATGCCGAGGTCTTCTTCCAGTGCCTTCACGCGGGCGCTGACGCTGGACTGTGCAACGCCGAGCGCGTTGGCGGCGTGACGGAAGTTGAGATATTCGGCGACAGCGAGAGTGTGAACTAAGGTCATCATTGGCACTCGCCCCGAAAGGAGATGATTGCTCAACAGATTTAATCCGTCATTTCTCCTAAGTCTACGCATGCCAAATCGCCATGACTAAATCACAATGAAGTTGCGAATGGTCTGCGTAGTATTGGCAGACATATTAAATAGAGGATCGCGCCGACAATCCAAACCCAACCGTTCCATGCCCCGGCGGTGGCAGAATAGAGTGCTGTGAAGCCAAGCGGTCCTGCGATAGAGCTTAGATTGGTGAGGCTCGTTAGCGTTCCTTGCAAAGCCCCTTGCTTGTTACTGCTGACATTGTTTGAGAGCATTGCCTGCAAGGCCGGCATGCCAACACCCCCGGCGGCAAGCAGCAACAGAATCGGGAACACCATCCATCCCTGCGTGGCAAAAGCCAGAAGAACGAAGCCAGTCGCATCCGCAGCCATGCCAAACAGCAGCGTGCGCCGCTCTCCAAGCCGGCTTGAAAGCGGGCCGGTAACAAACGCTTGGAAGATCGCATGTGTTGCCCCAAACGCCGCGAGCGACAAACCAACGGTCGCGGTGTTCCACTGAAAACGGTCCTCGCCATATATGACCCATAGGGCTGCAGGCACTTGGCCGATCAGTTGAATAATGAAGAAAACTGCGAAAAGCGCACCTAGCCCGCGCAATGCATCATCCAGCCGTAACAGAACGAATGGTTTGATGCGAACCGGCTTTCCGGTCCCGCCATGGCTGTGATGAGTCTCCTTGAGGAAAATGCAGGCAAGCAGGAACGCGAACCCGTTGAGAAGGGCGGCGGCGATAAACGGGGCATGAGCAGAGATACCACCGAGCATGCCACCAAGTGCTGGCCCGGCAATCATGCCCGCCCCATAACAGGCCCCCATGTAGCCGAACCAGCGTGCGCGAGAACCTTCCCCCGTCGAATCGGCAATGGTTGAGGCTGCTACAGCTCCGGTTGCGCCCGTGACGCCGGACACGAGTCGGCCGATATAGAGCACCCATAAGACCGGCGCTGATGCCATAATCGTGTAATCGACTGCGGCTCCTGCAAGAGAAGCCAGAAGTACCGGACGCCGACCGTAAGAATCCGAAAGCTGTCCAAGCATGGGCGCGAAGACGACCTGCATCAATGCATAGAGCGACAGCAAGGCACCATAGTGTCCAGCGACCTGCTCTGCTGGCACAAGCTCACGCAGAAGCGTCGGAAGGACGGGCATGATGAGGCCGAGACCCATGGCGTCAAGACCCACGATCAGCAGGGCAATGATGGCAGAGCTGCGCACCTGAAACTCCAGCGCCGCTCAATGGAGCGACTTTATCAACGATAAGGAGATGGAAATATAACTTATCGGTGATAAATTGTCAAGCACTGGCGAAGGAACGTGAATGACCAAACTGGACAAGGGCACCGTGATCGCGGCGGCGCTAGAGCTGTTGAACGAGGTTGGCATGGACAGCCTGACGACGCGGAAGCTCGCTGAACGCCTCAAGGTTCAGCAGCCTGCGCTTTACTGGCATTTCCAGAACAAGCGAGCGCTGCTTGATGCGCTCGCCGAGGCGATGCTGGCGGAACGCCATACCCGCTCGCTACCCGAAGAGAATGAGGACTGGCGGGTGTTCCTGAAAGAGAATGCCCTGAGCTTCAGAACGGCGTTGCTCTCTTATCGGGACGGCGCGCGTATCCATGCCGGCACTCGACCGACAGAACCGAATTTTGGCACCGCCGAGACGCAAATACGCTTTCTCTGCGCGGAGGGCTTTTGTCCGAAGCGCGCCGTTTGGGCGCTCCGGGCGGTCAGTCACTATGTGGTCGGTTCCGTTCTCGAGCAGCAGGCATCTGATGCCGATGAGAGAGTTCCGGACAGGCCAGATGTGTCCGAGCAAGCACCGTCGTCCTTCCTGCACGATCTGTTTCACGAGTTGGAAACAGACGGCATGGATGCTGCGTTCAACTTCGGACTCGACAGCCTCATCGCTGGTTTCGAGCGGCTGCGTTCATCTACAACAGATTAGAGGCTTATGCCCCTTTGCCGCCCCAACTGCCACGACACCGATCCGCTTTGCACGATGCCCATGACCTCACGGCCGAGCTGGGGTCGTTTGCGGGAAGGGGCGGAATCCTACGCTAAGGCTTTGGCCAGCGATATTCTCCGGTGAGATTGATGTGTTCCCAGGGGATAGGAGAAGTCGCTTGATATCTAGTATGACGTCTGTCGCACCTGCTTGATCGCGGCCGCGATAGCTAGATCGCGTTGCTCCTCTTCTCCATCCGCGTTCCAAGCTGCGGAAAGGCACCCATAAGCGTACGCCTGGTCGAGCAGGCGACGCGGATCGACGTCCAGCGCACGAGAGAATGCGTCCGCCATCTGTGCAATGCGTCTAGGATCGAGACAAAGGTCGTCTCTGTCAGCCGGATCGTAGAACATATTGGCGGCGCCAAAGCCCACTTCACCGACCAGACCGACGGGATCTATCACCAGCCAGCCGCGACTGGAGAACATGATGTTTTCATGATGCAGATCGCCATGTAGCCCACGCAGTTCCGAGGCATTGCTCATCATTTGATCGGCTATAATCGCCGCGTGGACGTAGTCAGTTTGACAACCTGCGTTTTGATCATCGCGCGCCCGCTGAAACAAAGCTGCAAAGCGATCCCGGATCGGGAGAAGGGCAGAAGGCAGGGGTTCCTCAGATGCGGCATACAGCTTCGCCATTAGTTCCGCTGCAATTTCGGTCGCCTGGTAGTCGCCGTGCTCGGCAACGATGTGAGAGAGCATTCGCTCCCCGGCATATTCGAGCAACATCAGATTGTTCTCACGACCGAGCAACCGGACTGCTCCCCTCCCATTGCGCCATACCAGATAGTCGGCCCCGCGCAGTTCATCAGCAATGTCTTCTATAGGTTTCAATCCCTTGACGATTGCAGGAGTCCCGTCTGGCAATGAAACTTTCCAAACGAGGCTGGAAAAGGTGTCCGCAATGAGAACAGGTTGCGAAACGTGCCAATGAGCAGGAAAAACAGGCGGCATGAACATCAACCCCAAGTCAGAGGGTCCAATCGCAGATAGAAGGCAAGGCGTTCGCGGTCGGGGGCTTCGATCCCCAATACATTGAATAGGACAGCGAAGGCGCGCTCTGCTTCATCTGGCGCTGCCCAGTTCTCTTCGGCGTTAGCAATCATGAGTGCCAAATCGGCATAGCGATCTGCTGTTCCGAGCCGCCCAAGGTCGATCAGACCCGTGCATTGAAGAGTTTTAGGGTCCACCATGAAGTTCGGCATGCAGGGATCACCATGGCAAACAACCATATCGGTGCGCTCTTGGTCGAGCCGCACCGGTAGCTCTCGTTCGACACGAGCCAAAAGATCGAGCTGCGGCGTACTCTTGTCCTCGTCCGGTAAGAAGTCGGGATTGACGGCATTGCGGGACACCACATCAACGGCGCGTCCGAACATTCGCGACAGCCTGCGCTCAAACGGACATTGATCAACCGATAGGCTGTGAACAGCGCCAAGTTGCTGCCCCATTGACGGCCACGCTTTGAGCAAATCCGCTCCAGACAGATCAGCCGCCGGTACTCCCGGAATTGCCGTTATCACCAAGCATGCACCCTCCTGTTCCTCCTGCCAGTTGATGACCTCGGGGCAAGCCACACCTCGACCTTTGAGCCAAATGAGGCGGTCACGCTCTCCAGCGAGCTCACCGCGGCGGGAAGCAGGTGCGATTTTCGCGAAGGCATGCCCGTCACCACGTCGAAAAACAAAATCACCAGATTCTCCGCCTCTGACAGGCAACCAGTCAGAATGCGATTCACCAAAAAAAATATTAGTTCGATTCAATGGAGGTTCCTTCAGTTTTCTGATGAAGCGCGGAGGTGGCTCAACTTGCGAAAAGAAACGAGTTGCGACGTAAGTCCGAGAACATGCTTTCCATGGTCTCTGAGCTCGCCTTTGGGACCGACATATCGGTAGAGAGTGACGCGCTCGATGCCGAGTTCCTTGCAGAGATCGGAAACTGAAGTATCGCGCTGGGCCATGGCGGCTTGCGCGAGACGCACCTGAGCTTTGGTGAGCGCGAATTTTCGTCCGCCCTTGCGACCGCGCGCTCTCGCGGAGGCGAGACCCGCCATGGTGCGCTCTCGGATCAGATCCCGCTCGAACTCGGCCAAGGTGGCGAAGATTCCGAACACCATGCGACCGGACGCAGTCGTGGTGTCGATCTGAGCGCCCTTTCCAGTCAGAACCCGCAGGCCGATCTTGCGGTCTGACAGCTCCTTCACCGTGTTGACCAGATGGGCAAGCGATCGTCCGAGGCGATCGAGCTTCCAGACCACCAGCACATCGCCGTCACGCAATGACTTGAGGCAGGCAGTCAAGCCAGGGCGATCATCACGACCGCCGGAAGCAAGATCATCATAGATATTGTCCCGTTCGACACCTGCGGCGCGCAAGGTGTCGTGCTGCAGGTCGAGAGACTGCGAGCCATCGGCTTTGGAGACGCGGGCATATCCGATCAGCATGTATCACAAACGTTGGTTTGAGGCGGCGCTTCGGCCACGATTGCATTGACCTCTGGAAATGTATCTCAACCAGCTTCATAAACAAAGCGTCTTGAACGCTATCAGATTTTGAAAAAGGAACATGTATGCCGCGTCGCGTCACTCTAACCGATCGGCAGAAAGACGCGCTGTTGCGCTTGCCGACTTCACAGACGGATTTGCTCAAGCACTATACGCTGAGTGATGAAGACCTTGGGCATATCAGGCTGCGTCGGCGCGCTCACAACAGGTTCGGCTTCGCCCTGCAATTGTGTGTCCTGCGCTATCCCGGCCGGGTGCTGGCTCCAGGCGAACTGATCCCTGCAGAGGTCATCGAATTTATCGGAGCGCAGCTTGGCCTGGGTGCCGACGATCTCGTAGACTATGCTGCCCGCGAGGAAACACGGCACGAGCATCTTGCCGAGTTACGGGGGCTCTACGGCTTCCGCACCTTCTCCGGACGTGGTGCGAGCGAGCTGAAGGAATGGTTGTTCCGAGAAGCCGAGATGGCGGTGTCGAACGAGGATATCGCCCGTCGCTTCGTAGCCGAGTGCCGACGCACCCGCACTGTCCTTCCCGCGACATCCACGATCGAGCGGCTTTGTGCCGCGGCTCTCGTCGATGCCGAGCGACGCATCGAGACGAGGATCGCCATTCGTCTGCCTATGTCGATCCGAGAACAGTTGCTGGCATTGCTCGAGGAGACGGCTGATGATCGGGTGACCCGTTTTGTGTGGCTGCGCCAGTTCGAGCCTGGCTCGAACTCTTCGTCGGCCAACCGGCTGCTCGACCGGCTCGAATATCTGCAACGCGTCGATCTCCCCGAGGATCTGCTTGCCGGCGTTCCTGCCCATCGGGTGACTCGTCTGCGCAGGCAGGGTGAACGGTATTATGCCGACGGCATGCGCGATCTCCCGGAGGACAGGCGGCTTGCGATCTTGGCTGTTTGCGTCTCGGAATGGCAGGCGATGTTGGCCGACGCAGTGGTCGAAACCCACGACCGGATCGTCGGCCGTCTCTACCGTGCTTCGGAGCGTATTTGCCATGCAAAGGTCGCAGACGAAGCGGGGGTGGTGCGTGACACCCTGAAATCCTTCGCCGAGATCGGGGGCGCCCTGGTCGATGCACAGGATGATGGCCAGCCGCTGGGCGACGTCATCGCGAGCGGATCAGGGTGGGACGGCTTCAAAACCCTTGTTGCAATGGCAACCAGGCTCACCGCCACCATGGCCGACGATCCGCTCAACCATGTGCTCGACGGTTATCACCGCTTCCGCCGATACGCTCCACGCATGTTGCGCCTGCTCGATCTGCGAGCTGCGCCCGTTGCACTGCCGCTTCTGGAAGCGGTGACGGCCCTTCGTACCGGTTTGAACGATGCCGCGATGACCAGCTTCTTGCGGCCCAGCTCGAAATGGCATCGCCACCTTCGGGCCCAGAGGGCTGGCGACGCTCGCCTATGGGAGATCGCGGTGCTGTTCCATCTGCGCGATGCGTTCCGCTCCGGAGATGTCTGGCTTACTAGGTCCCGGCGCTATGGCGATCTGAAACACGCACTCGTTCCGGCACAAGCCATCGCGGAAGGCGGTCGTCTCGCTGTGCCATTGCGGCCGGAGGAATGGCTGGCAGACCGGCAAGCTCGCCTCGACATGCGGTTGCGCGAGCTTGGCCGTGCCGCTCGCGCAGGCACGATCCCGGGCGGGTCGATTGAAAACGGCGTTCTGCATATCGAGAAACTCGAAGCCGCCGCGCCGACAGGCGCCGAAGATCTGGTGCTCGATCTCTACAAGCAGATCCCGCCCACGCGCATCACCGATCTCCTGCTGGAGGTGGATGCGGCGACCGGCTTCACCGAAGCGTTCACCCATCTGCGCACAGGAGCACCCTGCGCTGACCGGATCGGGCTAATGAACGTTATCTTGGCGGAAGGGATCAACCTCGGCTTGCGCAAAATGGCGGATGCGACAAACACCCACACCTTCTGGGAATTGATCCGCATTGGACGGTGGCATGTCGAGGGCGAAGCCTATGACCGGGCGCTGGCCATGGTGGTCGAGGCACAGGCAGCGTTACCCATGGCCCGGTTCTGGGGCATGGGCACGTCGGCTTCGAGCGACGGACAGTTCTTCGTCGCTACAGAGCAAGGTGAGGCCATGAACCTGGTCAACGCGAAATATGGCAATACCCCGGGCCTGAAAGCCTATAGCCACGTCTCCGACCAATATGCGCCGTTCGCAACCCAGGTGATTCCTGCAACGGCAAGCGAAGCGCCTTACATCCTCGATGGCCTGCTGATGAACGATGCTGGACGCCATATCCGCGAGCAGTTCACCGACACGGGCGGCTTCACCGATCACGTCTTTGCCGCATGTGCCATTCTCGGCTACCGGTTCGCTCCGCGCATCCGCGACCTGCCATCCAAACGGCTCTACGCGTTCAATCCGTCGGCCGCCCCGGCGCACCTGCGAGCGTTGATCGGCGGAAAGGTCAACCAAGCCATGATCGAGCGCAATTGGCCCGACACCCTGCGCATCGCCGCCACCATTGCTGCCGGGACCGTCGCGCCAAGCCAGATTCTGCGGAAACTCGCCTCCTATCCGCGGCAGAACGAGCTCGCGACAGCCCTGCGGGAAGTCGGTCGCGTCGAGCGCACCCTGTTCATGATCGACTGGATTCTGGATGCCGAACTCCAACGGCGTGCCCAGATCGGGCTCAACAAAGGCGAAGCTCATCATGCGCTGAAGCGGGCAATCAGCTTCCACCGCCGCGGTGAAATCCGCGACCGTTCCGCCGAAGGCCAGCATTACCGCATCGCCGGCATGAATCTGCTCGCCGCCATCATCATCTTCTGGAACACCATGAAGCTCGGCGAGGTCGTTGCAAACCAGAAACGCGATGGAAAGCTGCTATCGCCCGATCTCTTGGCCCATGTTTCGCCGCTCGGATGGGAACACATCAATCTCACCGGAGAATATCGCTGGCCAAAGCCTTAGCGTAGGATTCCGCCCCCTCCCGCAAACGACCCCGAGCTGGCGGTCGATGACCGGCCGCCACGGGACAAGGGAAATGAGCGGTATCTTGCCAGACAGGATACCGCCATTCACGAGGTTTCGAAGATTATTGCGCCGCATCGGAGCGGGCTTGCTTCCAGTCGTCGGCTAGACGACTGGCGACTTCTCGGTGGCAGCATCACGGGATCGAAGGAGCGCCAGCCCCAACGACACCAGCACTGCCATTGCCGTGGCGTAACAAATCACGGGCCACGCTGTATCGCCGTTTAACAGCGTCACCGCCAATGTCCCGACGATACTGACTATCAGGCTTTGGATGCAGAAGTAGAACGCAACCGCTGATCCAGCGATGTCGTCGAACTGCGCAAGTGCGCCGTTGGCGGTAACGGACACCGTGAAGACAATGCCGACCGCGACAACCCACATCGGCAGGATGAAGCTGAAAAATGACGGCGATCCGAAAAGTTGGCCGATCCCCAACAGGATCGCGCCGGAAACGAGCAACGCCATCCCGCGCGCTACGCATCCCGCGATACCCCATTTGGCAACGAAGGACTTTGCGAAGCGGGTTGTCGTGACCATGACCAGCGCGACAGTCGCGAAGGCCAAGCTAAATCCGATCTCGGAATAGCCGGCTTGGCCTATGAGAACACGGGGGGCTGTCGAGAAGAAAACGAAGAATGTGCCCATGCCGGCACTAAATCCGACCGTGTAAACCCAAAAGGCCGGACTCGCGAAGATCGGCAAAACAGATCGTTGCGTTCTGGCCTGATCCAACGGTCGGGTTTCATGCCACCTGAAACTGGCGTTTAAGAGTGCGAGCGAAGCCAGTGCAGCCAGTGTGATGAAGATCGCCTGCCATCCCCAAAACTCGCCGATCAGCGCACCGGCTATAGGGCCGAGCGCAGGCACGAACGCCAGCATCGAACTGAAAAGGCCGTAGATGACGGCACCTTCGGGACGATTGGCATATACGTCGCGCACGGTCGCGAAGGTGGCCACCAGCATGGCCGATGCTCCAACAGCCTGAACCAGACGAAACGCAACAAAGGCTAATGCAGTTGAAGAACAAGCCGCTCCCAGAGACGCAGCAACGAAAGCCGTTGCGCCTACAAGCAGGATCGGCCGTCGCCCGACGCGATCGGAGAGTGGCCCAAAGATCACTTGGCCCACACCGAGCATCACCATGTAGAGGCTCAACGTGAGTTGGATTATGGATGGAGTCGTGTTCAGGACGCCCGGCATCGCCGGAACGACTGGAAGATAAATATCCATCGCCAGCGAGGCGAGGATGTCGAAGGGAGCCATAAGCAGCAAGGCTGCCGGCAGCGTATAGGCCCACGCGGGGCGTGTGGTGGTCATGACGAATCAACCGCTCGATTAAGGATACCGGGCAGCGTCTGCTCGTCAGCAATCAGATGGGATTGGTCTTACAGAGCGCCGCAACAACAATTCTGATGTTGCGGCTTACTTGTCTGCTGACTTGGAATTTCCCATGCTGATGGCTCCACGATTACGAAATTGAATAGCAGCTCTTATCGAATTAGTTGTTGCGTTGCAATGCGGTATCGTTGGCTCCTATAGCCCCAACCCCCGCTGCCGCCCTAACTGCCACGACACCGAACCGCCCTGCATGATACCCGCGACCTCGCGGCCGAGCTGGCGGTCGATGATCGGCCGCCACGGGACAAGGGTGAACTCGTGGCTCTTTTCCACGATGGCGAACTTGCCGCTCGTTAGCTGGACAGTCCCGGTGAACTTGCCGCTGACACTCTCACCATCCTTGGCGGCGCGGAACGGCAGCGCCTTGCCCTCGGCCATCTCCGCACCGGCGCGCGCAACTTCCCGCTCGCGCAGGGTGGCGAGAAGATTGCGCCGGTAGAAGATTCGGCCGTCCCTGTTGCGCGTGGCGTCGCGCTGTTCGATATGATGCTCGCGGCGCTGGTCCATGGCTTCGCGGACCTGTTGCCCGAAGCCGGTCGGCGCAAGGTCGGCCGTTTCGCCATGGACCAATCGCCGGTCCATCCCCGGATCGAGGATGAGCCGGTCGGCAGCGACCCCGCTCCGTCGCAAGGCGGAAACCCGCGCCTCGAAGAACCGCACAATCTCGTCGAGCGCGTCTTCGGGTCGAAGGTGACCGGTGCGGGTGGCGATGCCATCCCGCTGCGCTGAGTGCATAACCACCAGCCTGCAGTCCGCCTCAGCAATATCGGGATAGAGCGCAGGGTCAGGAAATCCTTGGATATCGTTCAGGTAGCCCACGCCGCGCTTGAGCGCATAGCGCTGGGTTTCCGGTTGGAAGCTGTCGATTGAAACACGGTGCATCTGATCGGACAGGGCGTCTAAGAGCGGCGCAATACGTCTGATCTCATCGGCCGGCGATACAGGCCTCGCGTCCGGATGGCTGGCGGCCGGTCCGACATCCACGACGTCTGATCCGACTCGCAGCATTTCGATCGCCGCGGTGACAGCGCCGGCGGGGTCTAGCCGCCGGCTCTCATCGAAGAAGGAGTCCTCGGTGAGATTCAGAATGCCGAACACCGTCACCCTGCTGCGTAACATCGTTGCTGCTCCATAACATCAAACATCGACCCACGGCGTAACGCGCTTGCTGCTTGGATGCCCGAGGCATAGACTGTACAAAAAAACAGTCATAACAAGCCATGAAAACCGCCACTGCGCCGTTACCACCGCTGCGTTCGGTCAAGGTTCTGGACCAGTTGCGTGAGCGCATACGCTACTTGCATTACAGCTTACCAACCGAACAGGCTTATGTCCACTGGGTTCGTGCCTTCATCCGTTTCCACGGTGTGCGTCACCCGGCAACCTTGGGCAGCAGCGAAGTCGAGGCATTTCTGTCCTGGCTGGCGAACGAGCGCAAGGTTTCGGTCTCCACGCATCGTCAGGCATTGGCGGCCTTGCTGTTCTTCTACGGCAAGGTGCTGTGCACGGATCTGCCCTGGCTTCAGGAGATCGGAAGACCTCGGCCGTCGCGGCGCTTGCCGGTGGTGCTGACCCCGGATGAAGTGGTTCGCATCCTCGGTTTTCTGGAAGGCGAGCATCGTTTGTTCGCCCAGCTTCTGTATGGAACGGGCATGCGGATCAGTGAGGGTTTGCAACTGCGGGTCAAGGATCTGGATTTCGATCACGGCACGATCATCGTGCGGGAGGGCAAGGGCTCCAAGGATCGGGCCTTGATGTTACCCGAGAGCTTGGCACCCAGCCTGCGCGAGCAGCTGTCGCGTGCACGGGCATGGTGGCTGAAGGACCAGGCCGAGGGCCGCAGCGGCGTTGCGCTTCCCGACGCCCTTGAGCGGAAGTATCCGCGCGCCGGGCATTCCTGGCCGTGGTTCTGGGTTTTTGCGCAGCACACGCATTCGACCGATCCACGGAGCGGTGTCGTGCGTCGCCATCACATGTATGACCAGACCTTTCAGCGCGCCTTCAAACGTGCCGTAGAACAAGCAGGCATCACGAAGCCCGCCACACCGCACACCCTCCGCCACTCGTTCGCGACGGCCTTGCTCCGCAGCGGTTACGACATTCGAACCGTGCAGGATCTGCTCGGCCATTCCGACGTCTCTACGACGATGATTTACACGCATGTGCTGAAAGTTGGCGGTGCCGGAGTGCGCTCACCGCTTGATGCGCTGCCGCCCCTCACTAGTGAGAGGTAGGGCAGCGCAAGTCAATCCTGGCGGATTCACTACCCCTGCGCGAAGGCCATCGGTGCCGCATCGAACGGCCGGTTGCGGAAAGTCCTCCCTGCGTCCGCTGATGGCCGGCAGCAGCCCGTCGTTGCCTGATGGATCCAACCCCTCCGCTGCTATAGTGCAGTCGGCTTCTGACGTTCAGTGCAGCCGTCTTCTGAAAACGACACCGGCGCGGCACGGGAATCAAGGCATTGCGATTCTCGAAAATAGTTCTTGAAATTCTATTCTTGATTGCATATCATCTCAACGAGTTTCGATAAGAAAGGATGCCCATGCGACCGTCTGTTGTGCTTGACATGAAGCGAAGCGCAGTGCGTGAAGCGGTAGGCCGCTTTCGCGCCGCGAACCCGCGCGTCTTCGGCTCGGTGCTGCATGGCACCGACCGGGATGGCAGCGACCTCGACCTGTTGGTCGATGCGCTGCCCGGTGCCACGTTGTTGGACTTGGGCGATTTGGAAGAAGAACTGAAATCGCTGCTCGGCGTTGACGTCGATCTGCTGACTCCCGGCGACCTGCCGCCGAAGTTCCGGGCCAAGGTGCTCGCGGAGGCGCAACCGATATGAGCGAGAACCGCCTGCCCGATTACCTCGACCACATTCAGCAGGCCGCAACCGATGCGCGCAGCTTCGTGGAAGGGATGGCCAAGGACGACTTCTTGGCCGACAAGCGCACCCAGCAGGCCGTCATCATGAGCCTGATCGTCATCGGCGAGGCGGCCACAAAGGTGATGGATGGCTACGTCGAGTTCACCCAGGCGCATGCCGACGTGCCGTGGCGCAGCATGCGCAATATGCGTAATCGCATGGCTCACGGCTATTTCGACATCAACCTCGATGTGGTGTGGGAGACGGTACAGGAATGGCTGCCGGCGTTGCTCCAGCAATTGCCCGCCGTGCGTCAGGATGCCGACGATGAAGACCGTAACGACAAAGGCATGGAGCCATGACCAATCAAGCCGCCGATGTTCGGCCCCTCTGGCGTGTTCGATCCCGCGACCTATGAGCCGCGCTCGGGCAAGACCTTCTGGATGGCCGCAACGGACGAGAGTTCGCTGGTGGGCAAGGAGGCAGCAGCCGACACGCTCATCGGCAACTGCACGACCGCACGACCAGCCTCCCGTTCAAATTCGAGTTAGAACTCATATCCAGCCTGTCTGGGGGCACTGTGAAAGAGGGATCTCCGATGACTGTTGAATCGAGAATATTTTCTGTAGCCGAGTATGTTCAGCCGTCCGAAGGCGAGCCTATTCGTTCCGTTGTGCTTGAAACCCGAGACTCAATTATCGTGGTTTGGCATGTCCATCCCGGGCAGGAAATTGCGGCTCACATTCATCCTCACGGCCAAGACACGTGGACTGTTTTGTCGGGAATGGCTGATTACTTTCAGGGCAATGGGATTGTTCGTGCCCTCAGGGAAGGTGAGATAGCCGTGGCAAGACCGGGCCAAGTGCACGGGGCGCGAAATACAGGTACCGAGCCATTTGTGTTCGTCTCGGTTGTGGCATCAGCCAATGCCGGTTTCGTATTGGCTGAGCGATAGAGCCCAATCTCTGGAGTTGGTCCAATGAGCGGTCGGGGAGATAGGTAACAGACATGCAGCGGACACGGCTGCTAAACCAGGTCGCAAACCTCCTTGCGTCGCAGCGTGCCGCAAGCGACGCGATCAATCGAATGGGGTCGGCATGAGACTGAACACCATCCAGTTCCCGACCGCGTAGCCGCCTGTCCTGCCGATCAGGTCTTGACCATCGACGCCTGGGATCAGTCCTGAATGTTCTTGGAGACCACTACGTTATGAGCCGCAGCCGCCGCAAAACACCCATCGTCGGGCACACGACCTGCGGCAGCGAGCGCGAGGACAAGAAGCTCTGGCATCAGCGCTGGCGCACCCGTGAGCGCACGGCGCTGACCAGCGCGTCGCCCGAAGCCCTGAGCGCCCATCTGCCCCTGCTGGAAAACCAGGCCAGCAGCGTCTGGTCGATGGGCAAGGATGGCCGCTCCTACTGGCCCGTCAAGCGCCAGGCCGCCACGGCGGATCGCATCGCCAATCACAAGGGACGCAACCCGCAAGAACGCGCCTCCCTGAAAAAGCGCCTGCTGCGCAAGTGGATGAGCAAATGAAGCTCTCCTTCCATCAGCACATTGCGCTGTTCTGGATGATCGGTGCTCCGGGCGTCTTCGCGCCCGTGATCGAGAACGCCAAGCGGCCCGATGCCGGCGCCGTCATGGCGTGGGGTGTCGCGATCGTGGCGGTGATGATCCTCTTCACCCCTTTGCTGCTGCGCTGTCCACCATTCCGGCGCTGGTATGGCCGGACGGATGCGCTGTCGGAGCGGCAGCGCCAGGCGCTTGCCGAGCGCGGCCTGCGCCGCTACTACCAGACCGCTTTCGATGACGGCTACGTGCCCCGCGTGATGCCCTACGTGTGGCGCATCATCTGGACGGTCGGCGGGTTGATGGCTGTGACCGCCGTACTGCCTACCAACACCGGACGGCCAGCCTTCGATGCCTTGGTGGTCTTCTCGACCTGGTATCCGATAGGCGTGATGCTGCTGGTTTTCGCGTCGAGGCCCCTTGGCCGGTTGATTCGCCAAAGAGCACAGGAGCGGCGGAAATGAGCACGTCAACCATCGAGGCGCTGGCCAGCGCCTGGGCAAGGATTGCCGAGGAAGCGGAATTCCCCGCTGACTACGAGGGGACTGCCACACCACAAGCGCATCGGGCTAGCGAAGCTATTCAGGAGCAGATTCGGGAGCGCATCGTCGCCACCAACGACATGCGGCTGTTCAGCCTGCTGCACCTGCTGGGTCAGGCGTCGCTGCGCATGGAGCAAGCGCTGTGGCCGGAGGATTACGAGCGGATGACGCGCGAGGTTGAGGAAGCCCTGCGGCAAGCCACCGACGCCAACGCCAGATCGTACACCCACGAAGAAGTGATGCAGGCGATGCAGGAACGCATCGACCGGGCGCGAGACAAGCCATGTTGATTGGCTATGCGCGCGTCTCGACGCAGGATCAGAACCTGGAGCTGCAACGCGAAGCCTTGAGCAAGGCCGGATGTAAAAAGGTCTTCGAGGACAAGGTGAGTGGCACGCGGGCAGACCGGCCTGGCTTGGCCAAGACGCTCGAAATGCTGCGCGAAGGCGATACTTTGGTCGTCTGGAAGCTCGACCGGCTGGGCCGGTCGGTCAAGCAACTGGTCGATCTGGTCGGCGATCTGCACAAGCACGGTGTCCAGTTCAGGAGCCTCACCGACTCCATCGACACCGGCACACCATCCGGGCGGTTCTTCTTCCACGTCATGGCGAGCCTTGCCGAAATGGAGCGCGAGCTGACCGTCGAGCGCACCCGCGCCGGGCTGGAAGTCGCCAAGCAGCTCGGCCGCAAAGGCGGCCGCAAGCCGAAGATGACCGACAGCAAGATCGAGTCGGCCAAGAAGCTGCTGGCCAGCGGGGTGCCGCCCAAGGACGTGGCCAAGAACCTCGGCGTGTCCATTCCGACGCTGTACCGCTGGGTGCCAGCCTCCACGCACGCTTAGCGTGCTTTATTTTCCGTTTTCTGAGACGACCCCATTTTGGTAGATAGCATAGTCAAGCTGTGGGTCATCTAAAACATGCTGCTTGCAGAAATTCATGTCAGCCCATTTGTCCTCTACATCCTGAATCAGTGAACCCTGCGCAAAGCTGGATGAACCATATAGTCCAAATAGAAAAATGGCAGTAAACAAGATGCTTTGCTTTTTCATGGTCGTCATGTGAAAAATAGAATTGACCTGCGCGAGTGGGAATCATTCTTGAGCGGCGCTGAGCGCCTTCTGGGCTTGCCGTGGGCCCATCTTTAGAACCTCTTGTAACCGCCCAAGCTTCGAATCGCGGGGATGTACAGCGCCTGTTTCCCACTTGTAGGCAGTCAGGTTCGACACCCCTAGCAGCTGAGCCATCTGAGCCTGGGTGAGCCCCAGCTCGTGGCGCTTGGCAATCAGGGCTTCGTGGTTGAAAACGAACCCGGCTGAAGACCGAGGAGCGCGGGGTTCCTTCTCGGGCTGCTGGCTTTGAACCAATGCCTCCAGCTTGGCCAACTGCTTGGTCAGCGAGCGCACCTGAGTGCTCAGAGACTTCACTTCTTGCTTGAGGGCTGAGACTTCTTCGCGCTGCTTGCGGTCTGATTGCTTGAGCGCAGCCTGATCGTCCTTTACCTGTTTGCGTACCAGGCGCGCGACCTCTGCCTGGAAAGATTCCTGAAATGCCGTCATAGGTCAATCCGTGGGTAGATCAAATCAAAAAAGCCGCCAGTGGCGTAATACCAGTGGCGGCGTTGTCTGTGAGGGTAGGGCGTTTTACTTCGCTGCCTTGCGCTTGGCAGCCTTGGGGTCCACCACGGCTTTGAACTTGGCACCGGCCACGAACTTGGGCACGGTGGTGGCGGGAATCTTGAGGGCCGCACCCGTGGCTGGGTTCTTGCCGGTGCGGGCCGCGCGCTTGACCGACTTGAAGGTTCCAAAACCCACCAGCTGGACTGCATCGCCTTTTTTGACGGCGGTCTGAATGGTCTCGATCAGCGTCTCCAGCACGCCGTTGGCAGCGCTCTTGGACAGATCGTTTTTGGAAGCCAGGATTTCTACGAGTTCAGCACGGTTCATTTTGGAGTTGCCTGTGGTTGTCTTGGTCGAAGTGTAAGCGCCGGGGCCCTGCGCGTGAACTGGTGTGGGGTTCACCATACAAAGCGGCTACCCAGCTATGGGGTGAGCCATAGCCCAAGAGTAGTTGTAACCATGGGCCGTATTGCACCGTGCGTGCGGCGCCGGGGTTGTTGTGCCGTGCAAGGCAAACGTTTCGCTCTCCAGTCTGTTAGAGCATTTGTGACGTTCACCTGTCCGCCAGGTGATTAGTGTCGCGCTTTCAGCGGAAGGCGGGTTACAACTTCTCTTTGAAAATGAACACAACTTCAGTTGCGTAAACAGCTTCATCGATCTGAAGGTGATAGGACATTCGTGTCGCTCAGCAGTCGGCTCGGTCATTCGTGACGCGCAGTCAGCAGCCTTGCGATAAGCGACAAGGCTTTACCTCGCAAATGTCCAAGGATTTACCTGCTGGGCCTTGCAGGCAAAGCGTGTGACATCCCATGAGTGTCAAGCAGATGGACACTCCCCACACCCTCGACGCAACCTCATTGTGTCAACTGATTGGACACGGTTTCCAGGTCAGTCAGCTAGAGCGTTCGCGGCCGAGTTTGGCAAGTCCTTGATTTCAAAAGACTTCTCGCGGAAGCCTGCATTTTACAGGGTGCCCAAGACCCTCGGGCCACACGGGCTCCAAGACGCCCGAAAAACTTTTTTGCGCGTACTTTTTCCGACGCCCCCTCTATTTCTTATGATAAGTGGACTAATCATAAAAATGATCATAAAAACGTAATGAACGCTACGTAAAAAGTAACGGTTACGTATTCCGTAAAAGAGCTAAAATGTCGTATCTATAGCTTCGCCAGGAGAAGACATGCAGGAAAACAGCACGGTCAACAGCGCACAGGCCCTTGCCGCTGTCAGCGCCGCCTTAGACAGTCTTCCCGGTGGAGCCACCAGGCAGGAAAAGACCAAGCTCGCTGCCAAAATCCTGTTCCTGGACTTTGGGATCTACCCCTCTGCCAAGGTCGTGCGTGAATTCACAGGGCAAGGCTCGCTCACCGACATCAGCCGTGACCTGCAGCACTTCTGGGATGAGTTGCGTAAGCACATGCGGATGAAGCTGGAGGTGCCAGAGGCGCCAGTGGCTCTTCGAGCCGCTTTTGGTGAGGCTCTGGGCAAGCTGTGGGCGCTTTCCTGTGAGCATGCCGACAAGAGGTTGGAGATCTTGAGGCGCGAATGCCAGGAACAGGTCGATGCCGCCCAGATAGCTCTGGAGGCAGCATGCTCTTCCCGCACCGAGGCCTGGGCGCAGGTGGATACGCACAAAGCCCAACTAGCTGTCATGCAAGAGCGCCTGGACGCCGCCGAAAAGCGGGCCGAAGCCCAGGCAGCGGAAATCGGCGGTCTTGAAGCTCAAGTGGAAGGTTGGAAGCGCCAGGCTGAAGCAGACGCTGCTGCGCGCAAGCAGTCGGAGGAGAAGTTCATGGCCGAACTGGAGAACGAGCGGATCGAGCGCCGAACCGATGCGAAGCGGTTTGAGGGGGAGATCAATTTTGCGAAGCGCCAGATCGAGGCAGCGCGTCAGGTCGAGAAGGATGTGCGTGAGCAGCTGCAGGCCGAAAAGAACAGCAAGGACATCGAGTTGGCCACCTACCGCCAGCGCATGAACAAGGCTGAAGAATCGGTAGTTGCGCTGCGCGCGGAGAATGCAGAGGTTGTCAGCCAAAAGGGTTGGCTGGAGAAAAAGGTGGAGGAGTTGCAGGAGCGGGTCAAGGAATTGGCCAAGGCGGGCTCAGCCAAGGCACCGCGGGCTCCTCGCCGTGCTGCCCTCAAGCGCACCACTTTGCGGTAAGGTCTCTTGCAGCAACACATACAGAGGGAGTGCGGGATGAATTTGAGATCGATGGGAATCTGTGCGGTGCTGTGCGTGCCGCTGCTGTCTCAAGCGCAGGGCATGGCGCCCACTCTGCATCCAGAAACTTTTTGCCCTCTGGGTGCCAAGATGGGCATGGCCACGGGCCCATTCGACAAGGTAGATTTTCCGGGGTGCTCCAGCCCACCCAAGGCGGTGACTGCAAACCGTGGCCACTCTGGGCTGCAGAACACGCTGGCCTTCTACTCAATGTCACAGCCTGACAAGGTGCAGCAGCTCGAATACCTGTCGCTGCTGCTCAACGTGAACAACCCTCAGGAGGCCAAGGGAGCGTACGCAGGGGTCTCCTCGTTTTCAGTGCAATAAGTGACGGTACGCAAAGCTAGCACTGGCGCGGGGGTGGTCTGGGTAGACCGTTGATTTCATTGACTTTCCTGTTCGCTTTGTAAACGGGTATGGTGGCCTCCCACTTTTGAGGTTCACGATGCAGGGTTGGCACACAACGTTTTTGGGGATGCGTGGGCTCCCCCGCGATATCAGCGACTTCGAGATGAAGGCATTTTTCACCTTCGATGGTGCCGAGCGCGACGCAATCAATGCACGCCGAGGTGATTCCCACAAGCTTGGTCTGGCGCTCCATATTGGTTTCCTGCGCATGAGTGGGCGTTTGCTCGGTGCCTTTCGGGTAATTCCAGTAGCCTTGTGGCGCCACCTTGGCAACGAGCTTGGCATTGCAGCACCAGAAGTCGCCTCGCTGAGAGCCATGTATGAACGCGGGCGCACGCTATTCGATCACCAACAAGTAGCCTGCACGGTCCTTGGATTCCAGTGGATGAGCGAGCACCAGCGCCGCTCACTGGTACGTGAACTGCGCGACGAAGTGGCGCGCTGCGCCGACCGCGATCAGCTACTCGTGCGGGCGCGTCAATGGCTGTACAAGAACAAGCTGGTGATCGTGCACGAGCGGGCAATTCGGACACTGATTGCGGCGGCACTTGCCCAGCTTGAAGTTGAAACAGGCACCGCCATCGCCGCCAGCGTTGATCCAGCAACACTTGATCGCTGGCGAGCCTCAGTTTCAGAGCTGCGCCCAGATGGACAAACCCAGCAGAGTTGGCTATGGGCTGCACCGGCGAAACACTCAACCCGCCAAATCAGCGAGGTACTGGAGCGCATCGACCTGCTTTACACGCTGGACGTTCATAAGCACCTGGCAGACATCCCCGATCTCATCTTGCGCCGCTACGCGCGCCGACTTGTCTCCAGGCCGCCCTCAGCCGGAGCCAAGATCAAAGAGCCAGCGCGCACCGTGGAGGTCGCATGCTTTCTTCGGTATTGCCTGTTCACCACCACAGACCAGTTGATCCTTATGGTGCAGCGCCGGATCGCCGATCTGTGGCGTCAGGCTGCCGCCGATGTCCCCGCTACCGTCAATTGGGCCGCAATGTACAAAACGCTGCTCGGCGAACTTGTTGCCTTGAGCGCGCAAGGTGCGGTGCCAGATGCTGAGTTGCGTGCCCGTCTTGAAGCCTTGATCACCGAAACCCAGAAACGCAAACCACCGAGCAGGGCCTCCCTGGTCCGCGAGGGATTGATTGATGGAATTCGCCCCGTGCGGTCGTTGCTCGTCGCCATTGCAAAGCTGCCCTGGCAGGCCACCGGCGAGCATCCTGCCATCGAGTACCTTGCCAAGCTGCAAGCTTTATATCTCAAAGGATCCAGAAAGCTGCCAGTTGAAGTGGTGGCACCAAGTCTGGGAATGATCTGGCAGGTTTCGATCTCCAGCCCAGACCGGGAACGGGCGTTTCAGGCGTTGGAGGTGGCCACCCTGTTTGCCCTGCGCCGCGCGGTGCGCAATGGCTCGGTCTGGATTGAGCACAGCCTGAGCTTTCGGGGTCGTGCGCGCTTGTTCTTCACGGACGAGCGTTGGCAGGCAGAGTCCAAGAAACACTATGCCCGTCTATCGTTACCCAGCAAGGCTGCCACTTTCTTGAAGCCTTTGCTGGCCAGAGTAACTGCCGGTGTCGATGCGGTGGCCGCTGCAGCCCGCAGTGGCGTACTGCGCGTGGATGATGAACTCCATTTGTCGCCATTGCCCGCAGAGGACGAAGACCCAGAAGTGACCAAGCTGCGCGCGGCTTTGGATCACCGCATCGGTGAGGTTCAATTGCCGGAAGTGATTCTGGCCGTTGACGCCCAGGTGCGCTTTAGCTGGATCATGCTCGGACGTGAGCCGCGCTCTACCGACGAGCTGCTGATGGTCTATGCCGGCATCATGGCCCACGGCACCAGTCTGACTGCGGTCGAATGCGCGCGCATGATTCCGCAATTGTCTGCCACCAGCATTCGCCAGGCCATGCGCTGGGCGCGGGACGAACGGCGTCTGAGCCAGGCCTGCCAGGCTGTGCTGGAATTCATGCAGCGACACCCGATTGCCGCCACCTGGGGGCGGTCCGATTTGGCATCTTCTGACATGATGACCATGGAGACCACCAAACGGGTGTGGCAAGCCCGGCTTGATCCTCGGCGCAACACACCTTCCATTGGAATCTACTCCCATGTAAAAGACCGGTGGGGCATCTTCCATGCGCAGCCCTTTGTGCTCAATGAGCGCCAGGCGGGCGTGGCCATTGAAGGTGTCATCCGCCAAGAAAAGCTGGAGACCAGCCAGCTTGCTGTGGATACCCATGGCTACACCGACTTTGCCATGTCACATGCCCGTTTGCTTGGTTTTGATCTTTGCCCGCGGTTGAAGGAACTCAAACAGCGCCACCTCTTTGTGCCACGCGGCACCAAAGTGCCCGCAGAAATCGCTGCGGTGTGCGAAGCCAATGTCGACGTCGCTTTGATCGAAAAGCATTGGGATAGTCTGGTGCACCTGGCAGCCTCGGTCATGAGCGGACATGCCAGTGCGGTGGCAGCTCTTGCGCGGTTCGGTTCTGCCGCCCAGGGCGATCCAATCTATGAGGCTGGCGTGCAATTGGGGCGGTTGCTGCGTACGGCGTTTTTGGCTGACTACTTTGTCAAGGACGCTTTCAGGAACGAGTTGCGCCGGGTGCTCAATCGGGGCGAGGCTGTTAACGCCCTCAAGCGCGCCATTTATACCGGCCGGATCAGCCCGGCGCAGGCCAAACGTGTCGATGAAATGCAGGCTGTGGCCGATGCGTTGAGCCTGATGGCCAACATCGTGATGGCGTGGAATACCTCACAGATGCAGGCGGTCCTGGATCGCTGGTCGAACCGCCGCCAGGTCATTCCACCGGAACTGATCGGGAAGATTGCGCCCACCAGGCTGGAGAGCATCAACTTGCGGGGTGTGTTTCGCTTCCCGGTTGACCGCTATGCTGACCAAATCCTGCCTTCGCGGCCAAATGCATCGATAACTGGCACCAATGGATGAAACCGACCACGGTTTGACGCCACGAATCGCAGATTTGAAAGTGAACAGGAAAGTCAATGAAATCAACGATCTACCAACACCACCTCCGCGCCAGTGCTAGCTTTTCGTACCGTCACTTATTGCACTGAAAACGAGGAGACCCCCAGCATCCGCCAGGCCATGCGCTGGGCACGGGACGAACGCCGTCTGAGTCAGGCTTGCCAGGCGGTGCTGGAGTTTATGCAACGCCACCCGATCGCCACCACTTGGGGCCGTTCAGACCTGGCGTCTTCTGACATGATGAGCATGGAGACAACCAAGCGGGTATGGCAGGCCCGGCTTGATCCCCGGCGCAACACGCCCTCCATTGGCATCTACTCCCATGTACGCGACCGCTGGGGAATCTTTCACGCACAGCCCTTCGTGCTCAATGAGCGCCAAGCTGGCGTGGCCATTGAAGGCGTCATACGTCAGGAACGCCTTGAAACCAGCCAACTGGCGGTGGACACCCACGGCTACACCGATTTTGCGATGGCACTGGCCCGGTTGTTGGGCTTTGATCTTTGCCCGCGGTTGAAGGAATTGAAACAACGCCACCTGTTCGTGCCTCGCGGCGCCAAGGTGCCAGCCGAAATAGCTGCGGTGTGCGAGGCCAATGTTGACGTTGCCCTGATCGAAAAGCATTGGGACAGCCTGGTGCATCTGGCGGCTTCGGTCATGAGTGGTCACGCCAGTGCGGTGGCAGCACTGGCGCGGTTTGGCTCTGCTGCCCAGGGTGACCCCATCTATGACGCTGGCGTGCAATTGGGACGTTTGCTGCGAACCGCGTTCCTTGCCGACTACTTTGTTAAGGACGCTTTCAGGAATGAATTGCGCCGGGTGCTCAACCGGGGGGAGGCGGTCAACGCCCTCAAGCGCGCCATTTACACCGGCCGGATCAGCCCGGCACAGGCCAAACGTGTGGACGAAATGCAGGCTGTGGCCGACGCGTTGAGTCTGCTGGCCAACATCGTCATGGCGTGGAACACGTCACAAATGCAGGCTGTTCTGGATCGCTGGTCGAACCGCCGCCAGGCCATTCCGCCGGAACTGATCGGAAAAATTGCTCCCACCAGGCTGGAAAGCATCAACCTGCGAGGCGTGTTCCGCTTTCCTGTTGACCGTTATGCCGACCAAATCCTGCCCTCGCGGCAGGGAGCACCGATAACTGGCACCAACGGATGAAACCGATCACGGTTTGACGCCACGAATCCCGGATTTGAAGGTGAACAGGAAAGCCAACAGAATCAACGATCTACCAACACCACCCCCGCGCCAGTGCTGGGTTTGCGTACCGCCAGTTATTGCACTGAAAACGAGGGGACCCCAAATGGCGTCGTTGTCCTTGAGGAACTGAGCCTCTTGGGCATCCTTGAGCGGAATGAATACCATCGGGTCGCCGCTGGACGACACCATGCGCCGTGTCAGCCCCACGACGGTGTAATGATTTCGGCGAATGGCAAGACGATCTCCCAGTTTGAAGCCGGTGGCGATGTCGGCCACCGCCTCGTAGTGACCGCGCGTGATCTGGCGTCCAGCGACGAGATAAGGAGGCCATCCGGGTGTAGCCCCCAACGCACCGGGCGCGATGCCGACCACCATGGTGCGTACATCACTCTCGCCCTTGCGTACCTGCATGGTCAGGTAGGTCACGTTCGCTGCCTGTGAGACTCCCGGCATGGCGAGAATGGCGCGATACACGTCATCGTTGAGGCTGGACGACTCCGCATAAGGACCCAGAGTATCCTTTTGCACCACCCAAAGGTCAGCGCCACTGTTGTCGAGCAACGCCTTGCCGTCGTCCACCATGCCTCGGTACACCCCAGCCATGACCAGGGTGACGCCGATCAGCAGACCCAGACCGATGCCGGTGAAGACGAATTTTCCCCAGGCATGGAGAATGTCGCGGCCGGCCAGGCTGATCATCGTGACACTCCTGGGATATGGTCGACCACATGGATGCGGCTGCGCGCCGTCAGTGCCTTTTCGCTATAGGTCACAACCTGGTCCCCATTCTTGAGCCCTTCGCGCACCTGCACGTAACCATTGAGGTCGGAAGTGCCGAGCTTGACCGGGGAAAAATGCAGATCACCATCCACGATTTGCCAGACACCAACTTTGTCGCCCTCACGCTGGACGGCAGCGTTGGGGATCAGTGGAGCGGCCGGGAGCGCCGGCAAGTCAACCGTGACTTCGGCCAGTTCACCCACCGGTGGCAAAGGTTCTGGTTTGTTATCGAATGTCACCTTGGCAAGCGTTTCCTCGGTTACCGCGTCGGCCTTGGGTTCCACCCGCAGCACGCGACCTTTCAAGGTCTGGCCACCACGCGAACGCAGGACGATAAGAGTCGGCAACCCCCCAGCCAGCCCCGATGCGCTGATCTGGTCGAAGCGCGCATTGATCCACAAACTCTTGGGGTCGATCACTTCCACCACGGCCTGGCCCGCGACGATGGTCGTGCCGGGATCGGCATCGCGCACGGCGACTACACCGTCGACCGGCGCGATCAGGCGCAGATTGCTCCGCTGCGCGACGAGTCCTTCGCGGTCGGAGCGTGCCCGGACAATATCTTCCCGAGCGGCAGATAAGGCGGCATCGGCGATCTGCAGTTCCTGCCGCTTGGTGGTGACGATTTCCTCGCTGGTCGAGCGCACCGCAAACAATTGCTCGTAGCGGCGCGCCTGGGTTTGCGCGTAGGCTTGCCGGGCTTCTGCCTCGCGCAAAGCCGCTTCCGCACGCTTGAATGCCGACTCCTGTGAGCGCACCCGATCATCGAGGTCGACCGGCTCCATCTCGCCGAGCACCTGTCCGGCCTTGACCTGGTCGCCTACATGCACCTCCAGGCGTTTGACGCGCCCGGCAAACGTCGGCCCGATCTTGTAGGTGTAGCGCGCCTCCACCGTGCCGATGCCGAACAGCGCCGGTGTGATAGCCCGTGATTCCACGCTTGCCACCGTCACAGCGACCGGGGCGAGCGGCCCTGATCGCAGACCGACATAAATAAAAAGCACCAGCAAAGGAATGATGACGGCAAGCAGCGCCAGGGTGCGGCCTTGCAAGGGTAACTTTTTCATTGCGCACTCCTTATGCCACGCCGATAAATTGCAAAGACGCGCGGCGCATCGCGGTGCATACGTCCCACATCACCCGCCAACAGCGATTGCATGACCAAGCCCTGGATCGTGCCAATGAACAGCGTTGCCGCCGCCTCGTTGTCAAGCGAGGGAGACAACTCGCCGCTGGCCTTGCCTTTCTCGATGAGACGATGCAAACGTTCGCCGTAGCGCTGAATCAAGGTTTGCACCATGCGCTTGGCCGGTGTCGATTCGGCACGCTGAAGCTCACCAAACATCATTCTTGGCACGCCTGGGTGCTCAGCTACGAATTCGATATGACTCATGAACATCGCCTCCATGGCTGCCAAGGGCGACTCGATTCCTTGTGCGGATCGATCGATTCTGGCTAATAGGCGCTCTGCTACCCACTCCATGACCGCCTGCCAAATGGCTTCCTTGTTCGGGAAGTGCCGAAACAGCGCACCCTGGGTCAAGTTCATGTGTTTAGCGATAGCTGCAGTGGTTATCTCGCTTGGGTTTTGTGAACCGGCAAGCGCCACGACGGACTCGACAGTTACGGCACGACGTTCATCGGCCGGCAGATGCTTTGGATGGGTGTCCACGAGCACTCCTTGCAAGATAGTAATTGATTACTATCTTACCACAAGAGGCAACTCAAACAAGAGAAAACCCGACGTACTCGTCAATATCTAGCGTCTGCAATGGGCTTAACGTGCTTTATTTTCCGTTTTCTGAGACGTCCCCTGCGCGGGCGATGTGGGCGTCACGTGGCCTGAATTCCTGAAATCGCACATGCTCAACTCTTGATAATCGTCATAATCATGAGTGCTATTTTTTGACGTTAAATCCTATCTTTTCGGAAGTCTAGCAACGCGTTCGAAAAATTGCCAACCACGACAACCACTTAGCGACGCACCAGCGGCCTCCCCGTGCACCGGCTGGTCAGCAGCGCGAAAAGTACAAGACTCAGTGAACACGGAGTGCAGACTTGGTGATCCCGCCGCTGCTGACTCATTGGCTCGCGGCCTGACTGCCACTACAGAGTGACCGATAATGGCCACAGGACCTGGGGTATTCGAAGGTAGGATGACGGCACACGTCCAGAATGTGCCGGGGTGGCCATGGCCTGTCCATTACGAACCCCGTTATTCATCGCGATATAGATTCAACAAATTACAAGCTTCAAAGAAGGCCTGACAGGGGGATAAGTGGGTTTAGTTATAAAGGGCTCGAAAGTTTTCGTGGATCACGGCTCCAATGAGCATCTGGTGACGACTCCCGAGGGGAATCCCAAGCGCTACAAAGTGAAAAATGCTTTTGGTGAGCTGGATGTTTTCTCTGTATTCACCAGGCTAAAAGCCTCAAGCCGTTCGCGAAAGGATCGATCTGGACGAATGGTTGGCGACAATTGCCCTCTGATCTACGCGTTGAAAGGTAAAGAAGGCCTTACAACCGGGTACCAAAGCATACGAGAGCTGTTAATTTCCGGGGCTGCGATCATCAGGGCTTTCCAGCCGGAAGGGGACGAGGTTTTGGTGCCTGCTCCGTCATCGCACCCACTTGTCAGCTACATGACCAGGATCCTGAGTGCTCAATTGAATTTGCAGGTCGCTGAGAGTCTCTTATGCAAGTCCAGTGTTCAGAGTGTTGTAGCTGACCTGAATGCAGCAATCGAAGTAGCCACCAGTTACCAAGTGCGAAAGGACCTGCAAAATACAGTCCACAAGTTGCAGCGGCAGGAGGTCTTTGCCCTCAAGGAGGTGCCTACCACCTATCGTGAGTTGATCCGTCCCTTTGAAGTGGGTGTGGGCAAGCTTCCCGATGGTCAAAGACGTGTTGTGCTGGTAGATGATCTCGTCGCCTCTGGCACGTCGCTCATCGGAGGGATGCGTGTCTTGAAGGACCGCTACCCTGAAGCGGAATTCCGAGCCATCACCCTGTTCAGCAATGTGTGACTGCTAGGGGTAAAGTACATGCCCTAAACCTCATGGTCATGAGTGCCTATGCAAAGCCATCTGTTTCTGTTACCATAGGCCCAGAGCGTGATTGAGCCTCCCCGCTCTCTAAACATATGAAGAGGCCCGCGTAGCACCCCTCATGGTCAGTTCGTAAAGGACAGGTAGTGAGACGGTTAGGCAGCGGCTAACCACTCGGGCAACCCAGTTGCCCACCCTACACAAAGGCTCGCAGGTAACTGCGAGCCTTTTCTTTTTGGGATGCTACAGTCGAGCAATGCGCTTTACTCTATTGGGCTTGCTCCGGGCCAAACCATTCGACGAGAGCTCGGACCCACCGTAAGCGCACGGCAAACCCATGTTGACCGCCGATGGCGACCATTGCTGACGATCAGATGTCAGTGGGCTGCCAGCGGTGCGGCAAGAGCTCGTCGATACGGCTGGCCTTGTGCGTGGGCAGCCTTGTGAGCACGTCCTGGAGGTAGGCATAGGGGTCATGCCCGTTCATGCGCGCCGACTGCACCAGGCTCATCACCGCCGCCGCCCGCTGGCCCGCGCGCAGGCTGCCGGCGAACAGCCAATTGGCTCTGCCAATGGCAATGGGCCGGATCTGGTTCTCGATCCAGTTGTTGTCCACGGGCAGTTGCCCGTCATCGACGAAGCGTGTCAACGCCGTCCAGCGCCTGAGGCTGTAATCCAGGGCCTTGGCCGTTGCTGAGCTATCGGGCAGTTTCTGCCGCTGCAATGTCATCCACTGGTGCAACGCATCCAGGATCGGCTTGGTGTGCTGCTGACGAATGGCTTTGCGTTGATCGGCGTTCAGTTCCTTGACCTCGCGCTCGATGTCATAGACCTTGGCGAATTGCTCCAGCGCGAACCCGGCAAGCTGGCTTTTGTTCGCCGCATGGAGGTCAAAGAGTTTGCGCCGGGCATGCGCCAGGCAGCCCACCTCGGTCACGCCACTGGCAATCAGGGCCTTGTAGCCGGCGAAGTCGTCGCAAACCAGTGCCCCTTCCAGTCGCCCAGGAAGTTGCGGGCATGCTCGCCAGCCCTGGACTCGCAGAAGTCATACACCACGGCTTTCATGTCTTCGAACGCCCCTGGCGCGTAGGCCCACAGGTAGGCGCGATGCGTCGCTCCCTTGCCAGGTTTGAGCATTTGCACTGGCGTCTCGTCGGCGTGCAGCACACGGTGGCCGAGTATTTCCGCCTTGAGCGCATCGACTAGCGGCTGCAGCCGCACGCCGCAGGTGCCTACCCACTGCGCCAGAGTCGAGCGAGGAATGGCCAGACCGGCGCGCGCAAAGATGCTTTCCTGACGGTACAGCGGCAAGTGGTCCGCGTATTTGGCCACCAGCACCTGGGCCAGCAGGCCGGTGGTGGGGATGCCTTTGTCGATCACATGCGCTTCAACCGGCGCCTGGGTGATGGTCTCGCATTGGGCGCAGGCCCACTTGCCACGGATGTGACGCTCCACCGTGAACACGCCGGGCACATAGTCGAGCTTTTCGGCCACGTCTTCGCCGATGCGTTTCATCTGACAGCCGCACTGGCAGGTGGTCGAATCGGGCTCGTGGCGGATCTCGCGGCGCGGCAGATTGGCCGGCAGCGGCTGGCGTTTGGGCTGTTGTTTGGCTTGCGGGGCAGCGGCCGCAGGCTGCAGCTGCTCGATCTCCAAGCAGACAGCCGCCAAGTCGGCCTCGATCTCGTCTTCGAGCAAGCTGCGCTGCTCGGCGTTGAAGCGCTCGGACTGTGCGGCGAACTTCATGCGTTTCAAGAGCGCATTCTCGTGGGTGAGCTTGGCGTTGAGCGCCTGGCTGTGGCGTAGTTCTGTGAGCAGCCGCGTGGTCATCTCGCGCAGCTGCTCGGCGCTCAGATCATCCAGGAATTGCGGCTGCATCAACATGACAGGCAGTGTGCCAAGCATGGCACTGCGCTGCCATGCGCAGATCCACCGATTGCGCGCCGGCTTCAGACCATGGTGATAATGCCGGCGTTTCCCATGCGTTGCCAGGGTAGGCCCAGCACCAGGGCGTCAAGCTGGACAGGCTCCAACTGCCACTGCTCATCGCCTGGCGTCGGCCAGACGAACTTGCCCTGGTGCAGGCGGCGAGCGGCCAGCCAGATGCCTATGCCGTCGTGCACCAGCACCTTGATGCGGTTGGCGCGTCTGTTGGCGAACAGGTAGGCATGGTGAGGGTGGGCGGCGCCGAAGACGGCGACTACGCGGGCCAGCGCCGTGTCGGTGCCGGCGCGCATGTCCAGCGGGGCCGTGGCAAGCCAGGCAGCGTCGATACGGATCATTGCCGCAGCACCTGCAACAAACCCTGCAATGCGCGGGAACACTCGCCAGCAGCGGCCAGCGGCCAATTGACCGTCACGAGGGTGCCGTGATGACAGCACTCGATGCGGATGTCTGATGAGCAAGCTGCCGATGCAGCACTTGGGGCAGCTTGTACACCCGCTGCCTGAGGCCCCATCACCGGCGAGCCCAGCGCCACCGCGATGAAGGCGGGCACGGGGTTGGACGGCACCGGATGAGCCTGATGCGCTGGGGCACAAACAGCCTGTGCATTGGCCATTGGCTCAGCCGCTGCATCGGCGCAGTGTGGGGCGATGCCGGACGCATCAGCATGCGCGGTATCGCAGGCGCTCTGGTGCTGGCCCAGACGATGCTCCTTGAGCCAGCGATGCAGCACGTTGGCATTCATGCCATGTTCACGCGCTGTGGCGGCAATTGATGCGCCGGGCTGCTGGCACGCAGCGATCAGTTCAGCCTTGAATTGCGCGCTGTAGACCCGGCGCGTGCGGGGGACACAGGAGCGCGAATGGGGAATCTCTTGAGACATGGTGTGCACGATGGTTTACGTGGACACGATGGTGCTTGCAATTGCTCATTCGGGGTAGATGGGTTGGCCGGACGGATACGACCCACCAGCAGGTGACATCTATGTACGCTCACCTTTGCTGGCAGTTCTCATCGTGCTTGGTGCAGGCCTCTGCCTGGCCGGAATGTACCAGGCCGCAACTGGTGGATCATCAGAGACTGTTGTGCTCCTCATCGCGCTGGCCGTGGCTGTATCGGCGATCACTGCGGGTATCGAATGGAACTCAGGTCTAAAAGCGAGAGCGCTCAACCAGCTGTTTTGGGTGCTGGTGGTGCTGATTCTTATCGCCGGGTTACAGAGCCAGGACTTAGCGAACCTCAGGTGAGAGCGCACCGCTGAGGACGTTTTTCACGGATGTCGTGAGATGCTGAACGAACCAATCGCTGATGCTTGCCGAAAAGAGCCCCTTTTTGAGACTCCCTGGGCCATAGTCAACCATTTCCGATTCGGCCTGGGCTGAGATGATCGATTCTATGGTCCCGATCTCGTCAACCAGTCCAATATCTTTGGCTCCAAGCCCATCCCAAATTTCTCCGGAGTTGTACTTGAACCCGTCCTTCAAGTGCGGCCCGCGCAAGATCTGCAGCTCATCTGCAAAACGGTTCCCCATGATGTTGACAAGTGTCTGAGCCTTTTCATCTGCTTCAGGCGTGCTCTCGGTGAAGGGATTCAGCATTGCCTTCAACGGACCACTGGCAAAAACCTTCTGCCGCACCTTGTAGTTCTCGATCGCTTCATGCACATCCCAGGTCGAAAGAATGGCTCCTACGGAGCCCACCAACGAATACTGGCTAGCATATACCTTGTCAGCATGCATTGCTATCATATATGCAGCACTAGCGCCAATATTCTGAATCACTGCATACGCAGGCTTTCCGGTTTCTCGCTTGAGCTCGTCCAGGACATAGCTGATACGTGCCGCCTCGACTGGTGAACCGCCAGGACTGTCGATGGCCAGGACGACTGCCGTTGTGGATTTACTGCTAAACGCCTTTTTCAAGGCCGGAACCACCTTATCTGCGGATGCCATCGAGTTGCTCGAAATGTCACCCTCGATGCGAACAACCCCGATAGCTTTTCCGTTGGAGGTAAATCCCCATCCCCCCTGCTTCAGTTCAACGACGAGGTAAAAAAACAGGCCTATCAAAAAGAAGGCAGACAGGAAGACTCTCTTTACGAAGCTCCATTTCCTTCTGCTTCGCTGATCGGCGATCAATTCACGCAAAACTGCATTCGCCATCGCATTCTGCAGTTGGGGATCACCAGGCAGTTGGTCAATAGAGACGTCAGCTGCACTGTTGCCAAAAAATTTACGGAACCAATTGCGCATAGTCTTCCTTGACAGTGAGATATAAGGCACCACTGAATGATACGCAGTAGATACCCCATTTGGCGGCATCTACCTGACAGCCGTAGGGCGGCTCCAACAAAAATAGACACGCCTCAGGTCGTGCCAGATCCTTTTTGCTCCAGAGCCATGTACAGCGTTTCCTCGTGATTGCGGGTGTAAATACTGGTTGTGGCCAAGCTGGCGTGGCCAAGCAGCTGCTGAATCAAGGCAACAGGGAAGCCTTCAGAGGCCAGGTGACTACCGCGCGAGTGGCGGATCCAGTGCGTCGATGCATCAAGCATACGGCTTGCATCCTGCTCATGACCTAACTGGCGCAGCTCTTGGGCGGCATCCGCAAAGATACCCTTGAGCACCGTGTAGACGCCTGACGGAGAGAGTTCGGAGTGTGCCCCCAGGTTGGCCAAGAGGGGAAAATCTTCATCGGCGGGAGACTGCATCGAGAGTCCACGGATTTCAAGATAGCTCTCCAAGGCAGCAATCACATCACTGTTCATCGGCACAGGACGTTCTTTGCTCCCCTTGCCAATGACGCTGAGCATCCAGCGAGAGCCAAGCTGCCCGCGCAGGCCCATGCTGTACAGGTGACTCTTGCGTGCTGCGGCCAGCTCCGAGACGCGCAGCGCAGTGGAGTAAGCGAACAAGAGCAGGAAGACAGCACGCCGCTTGACCAGGCCATCGGGTTTCTTGGCCACGTGAGCTACCAGGAATTGCCACTGCTCAGCTGAGAGTACTCGGGTGAGCTCCAGCTTACTGCCGAGTCTCTCCTGCTGAGCGGCCTTGAAGTTCACCACATCCCACGGATTGAAGACACAGTAGCGGGTCTGCACGAGCCACATGAACATGCTGCGCAGAATGACAAGAGACTGTTTGACAGAGGCCAGGGACAATGAACCTTCGAAAGGTCGCCACGCGGGATCAGTGCGGGGGGTGTTCCTCTTGCCAATCCAGTCAGACTGAGGGATTCGGTAGGACCAGTTCTGAGCGTCGGTTCGCCCCAGCTCACCCAACCAGTTGCGATAGGCCACGCAGTCGTCAACATTCAGGTCGGAGAGCAGCTTCTGGCGCTCAAGCACTGCCCACATGAGCAGGCGTTCTCCCTCTTTGCGATAGCAGCGGGTGGTGTGAGGGCTACCGGAGGATGCAGCGATCCATGCCTCGATCGCTTCACGGTCGTTTCTGGCCTCGATCTGCGAACCTTCGACATCGCGGTTCTTGCCCACCGCCAGAGACAGCTCCTTCGGTAGGCTAAAGCTCTCAATCGGGGCGATGCCTTGGCTGTTGGAGCGCACCGGCACCAGCTCTGATCTTGTGAGCTTGCGAAGCGGCGTCAAGGCCTTCGCAGGCACCGGGCCCAGTGTGGATTCGTAGGTGCGAAGCCACTCGATGATGCGGGCCGCGCCCTTGACCCCCAGTCGGGGCACCGTTGTCCACCACCGAAATCCTCGCTCCTCGATGCGGGCCTGCAGATCTCCAATGGTGTAAATGTGACCGGCGACAAAGCGGTCTGCGATGGTCTTGTTGAACCAGGCGCTCACCCAGTCGGTACGCACCGGCTCGGTCGATATCAGTGACTCGATCCAGTGCAAGGCCTCAAGCTGCCTCTCCACCATGCGGCGACGGCGGGCGGCTTTGTGGTCAACGACCACCGGGAACGCTTCCACATAGGCCCTGATGAGTTCCTCTTCCGAGTAGAAATCATCAGGATCCTCGCTCTCCTTGAACTCCTCTAAGGTAGGTACGCTCGATGCGGGTGAGGGACCGTCGGCGCTGGCCATGGAGACCGCCACGTGGCGCAAAGAGATGCGCAGCAGCCGTGCCTCTCCCCTGCGCCCCTGCCGTAGCGCTGCCTGGCTGAGGGCATCCTGCAGCCATCTGAGCGTCGACTTGGCCACGCGCAAATCCAGCCCATCCTCCAGGTACTGAGACGAAAGCGCTTCAATCTCCAGACCCTGCAGCCAGCCTTTGTAGAAGGCAAAGTGATGACGGCCAATCTTGCGCTCGGCGTTTTTCATATGGATCAATCCCGCCCAGCTTTGACAACCCGCATCTGGATGTCAAAGAGGGCTTGTTCCTTGAGCAGCTGCTGACCATCAGGCAGGCAGCTCCAGCCAATGACTGCATCTGGGTAAGCACCACTAGGTGCCCCGTGAATATCCAAAATGAAGGGAATCCCCTCCTTCATGAAAATCGATCCATGAATTGCTGTGACACCAGCCTCCATATAAATGGAGAGATTGCGTGCTTTCAGGTAGGCAATGGGATTTCCTGCAATGCAACTGACAGGAATACCTTCATGAATACCCCGCCAAATACGACATGACATCACGACGACTTCTCCCACAGGTGGCCAACCTAGGGTCCAGCCTGATGGGAGTTGAGTAACGCCTTGGATTGATTGGTCCATATTCACGATCCAAGCGCCTTGACAAGCTTGGAAACTCTCTTGCTCGGCTTATTGGGTATTTCCTTGGTTGCGGGGCTCTCGCCCTGCCCCCCTTCTTCTGTCGAATCCAGGTCTGCTGCTGGTGCATTCTCCTGTTTACCTTGCGACTTCTGCTCTACATTCTGAACAGCCGACACGGGTGTTTTGGCAGGAGACATTGCTGGCTGGTTAGGCACGATATTTCGAGGCGCAGCCATCTGACCAGAAATAGGACGAGGGAGATTCCCCGATTCAACCATCAGACCCAGTGTCGCCAAAGCCCGAAGCCGCTCCGCCCGTAACCGAACAGGCATATTGGTTAATTCAGCCATCAACGTCGGATATGCCTCATTGACGATGACAACTGTCTTGAGGCTAGTGTCTTTCATTCTGATGCGCCCATCAACCAAAACCCACGGGCATTGGACATGACTGCTTCGTCGGGCGAAACAACCCGAATCTTCGGGAAAGCCATCTGAATCGCCTTTTTAAAGAAGCGCGCACCACCACCAACGAGGACGATAACGTCAGGGGACATGCTCTCAACACGTAGAGACTTTTGAATGGATGTGGCAATTACCGATGCCAATGCATCACTTGCTTTTTCCAGATAGGGATAGATATCGACGCGCTGGCCCATCAGCAAGATGGATTTCTTGCCATTTCGAATGGCGTTTTCCAATGCTTCGATTGTTGGCTTTGCGCCGTGCTCTTCAGCGATCAAAATACCTGTCTGCTCAAGCAAAACAGATGTAGCCTTCACACTGGTCCCGCTCGATTGCCTTTGCAATTGACCATTGTGAACAAATGCCCAGTCCAAGGAGAAAAATCCTGGGTCAACAACCAAAATACGATGCTCATCGGTGATCTCGTTTTCTTCGTCTACATCACCTTGTTGATTCACATAGTCAAGCAGCCCACCGATGGGTTGAGCGATAACTTTGACCTTGTGAACTGTCACAGCGCGCTTGGCAGTAATTTGATGCTTGCCCAAAAACTGCTTTTCCAACTCCTTGCGGCGGGCTTCATCTTGATACTGGGTGACTGGCAATCCTGTCACCAGGACATCGATCTCCTGCATGCCGGAGAGCAACAGCCCCGCATGAAAGAGCGCCTTGTATGAATCGGACTTCGAATACTCAGCGTGAAGAGAACGCTCCCACATTTCCGCGCGATCCGGAGAAACGCCAGCAATAAAGTTGACGCCATCGACAAGGACGTGAAGAAAATCGTCCTGTGCCTTGCCATCGAAACGCCCACCAAAATGATCAGCAGGTGCGGCACCGGCTGGACGCAGAACAGTTGTCATTCCATCTTCAACACTCCCGTGCGCCACCTTGAGATTCGAGTAGCCGATATCGATTGCAAAAACATTCATTTGATTGCTCCAAAAAATTAATGGATGAACATGACCAGTATAGCTTGTTGGCCTCTTTTGTATGCCTTCAGTAGCCCTTCTGTGAACTTCTAGAAGTACTTCTGTGACCCTGATTTCGCAACAGTGAAGCCTCATGAGCAGTAGGCTCTGGCAGTCCGGGATGGTTGCCACACCCCCCTCCTCCCCGGCAGCGCGGCCTCGTCCCGTAATGCAGTCCTCAACAAATCATATAGCAGATTCTCCCTATTAGGGTGTGTCTGCATGTCATGTATCTTTCGTCGCTTTCGACCCACGATCCACACCCCAAGTGGCTCATAGTGCAATCGTCTCCGTAATCGATAGCAAATTCACCCTGTATAGGGTGCAAATCAATTGGCAATTCTCCCTTCTGCGTGAGAGGTCTTTAGCGGTAGGCAGATTCTTCCTATTAGGAGCGAACACATAGCAAAATAGCTAAAATCTGCTTTAGGCCAGTTGGCTGATGGTGTGCTTGCAAGGGTGAATCTGACCCCAGATAAGTACTAGGTAACAGAGTGAATGTGCATACATGAGGGCACGTGATGGAACAGTACGACAAGGCGATAGACGGACTGGCTGCATGCATAGCTGCATTGTTTGACCAGGCGATGCTGGTAGCAGAGGACTACTGGAACTTCGTGAACAAGATGGAAGGGCGGCAGACCGGACGTGACTCCAAGAGTAGCCTGCAACTCTCCTGCCAGCTCAAGGGGAACCATATCGAGGCCAAGTGGAGCGGGATTAAATGGTATGGGCAGAAGGCCAGTCGCTACAGCTTGCGCGTGCCAATACCTAAATCTAAAACCACGTCCAGCTATGCAAAGAACAAGCTCAAGGAATTTGCCAAGGAATGGGAATGGGAGAAGGTGTGTGAGGCTGAAGAAAAGCTCACAGCCATTCGCAGGCAGCAACACCACGTCGTAAGAGCAATACTTCTGATCAAGGCCTCCAAGAAGCTTTCAGAATCAGCCCCAACTATTGATTCACCGGATGCAGACTTCCACGAGCAGGAAGCAAACATCAGTGGGGAAAAATGACGCCGGGACTTTTCAACGGGGCATATCGAAAAGAGAAATGGGCAATCGCGGCAGCGAGCCCATATTAGCCTGTGCGGCAGCACGGGCTAGGTATTCATCGCGCGAAGCGCGTGCCTTCCATCGGCTTTGTTGCACAAATCCGGGCCGCAGCGGTAGTAGGCTCGGATGATGAGTGAGACGAACTGGGGACGGCGCAAGTACCGCACCACAAACTGGAAGGCGTACAACGCAGCACTGAAGGCTAGAGGCGACTTGAGCATCTGGCTGGATAAAGACATGCAGTGGCTGGCTCCTGCGAGCGGCAAGCGTGGGCGCAACCAGACGTTCTCAGATGCGTCCATCCAGTTTTGCCTGACCATCAAATGCTTGTTTGGCTTGCCCCTGCGTCAGACATTGGGGCTGGTGCAGTCGCTGCTCAAAATGGCTGGCCTACCTTGGGCAGCCCCCGACTACAGCACGGTGTGTCGCAGACAAAAAGGTATAAATGTTCAGGTGCACTACCGCCCAAGTGGCAACGGCTTGCACATGCTTGCCGACTCCACAGGGATCAAGTTCTTGGGTGAAGGCGAGTGGAAAACAAAGAAGCACGGCGCCGAGCGGCGCCGTCAGTGGCGCAAGGTGCACCTTGGCATAGATGCAGAAAATATGCAGATACGGGCCATGGTGGTGACCACCAATGAAGTTGGTGATTCACCAGTAGCTGCAGGGCTACTGGGCCAAATACCAAGCCATGAAATAGTTGCCAGCTTTACAGGCGATGGCGCGTACGACACAAAAGACGTGCATGAAGCCTGCCACCACCGCAAAGCCATCCCCGTCATTCCTCCTCGCAAAGGCGCAAGGTTGCGCAAAGGTCTGGCATTCGCGCATCGCAACGAAGCGGTCAAAGCGTGCAAGAAGTTGGGCCGTACTATTTGGAAGCGCTGGAGCGGCTACCACCGTCGGTCCTTGGTGGAGACGAAGATGAACTGCTTGAAGCGCCTAGGCGAGAAGGTGATGGCTAGGACGTTTGAGCGACAGGTGGCCGAGCTCAATGTCCGGGCATCCATCCTCAATCGCTTCACCGAGCTGGGCACGCCCCAGACGGTGGCCGTGGCATAACTACGTCTGGGGTTTGGGGAGACTTAGCCTCAGACCGATTTATGCAACAAAGCCCGTCTTACCCTTAAGGAAAAAGACTACTATGAGACGCTTCAGTATGCGTGTGTGAAATTATCAAAATTACTGAATAGGTCTATCACCGACCGCGACGACGACCCGTATATCAAAGTAGGCCAACTGGTTTCCGCTGAAATGCAGCGTCCTGCAAACGAACCTGCAGATATAGCATGGAAAAATTATTGCATAGAGCTAAGGCGCCAGATCAATACCATAGCTCGCAAGGCGTCAAGACTACGAAATGAGAAACAAGAGGTCAGCCGAAAAGACCTGCAAAACTACCTGATTGAGTTGATTTACATCCGGATCGCAAATGCTTATAAATGCGTACCAATCAAAGGCGGCACAAGTAAGTATAAATATTTTAGCAAAAAGGAGCTAGAAGCTATCACTCATCAAATCTGGATGATCTACTTCTCCGAAAAACCGGTAGCAAAGACTAAAGTGAAAGGAGTCATCAAGAAAATTAAATCCATTTGAAGCCACAAGCACAAGTCGCCACGCAACCGCGTCATTGGCAAAGGACAAGCTAACGCGGAAATGGGGCTATGGACTTGTCCTAAATTTGCGATTTAGGCGTGTGGTGAGATGATTGCTCACATCTGATCCAGAAAGCGAACAATGACTCACCTCTCCCTATTCGTTGCCTCTCAGACTGCATCCATACCTACGTACGCGAAGCTACCGCCATAGCGGTGCATTAGCTGTACGTAGCGATCCTTCCTCTGACTCAATCACATTGCGCATGAGCAGAGGAGGGTTTGTCACGCACTTGAGAAAGTATCACATGATCAAAGTTATCAACGACCACTATGTAATTTTCACCTCAAGCTTTGACGAGGACCATTTAAGCACTGATGCTCAAGAATTGGAATATGAAACTGAAGATTGGGATTCTCCAGAACAAATTGCGCTGGAATTGCTAGCAGGCGATATCGCGAGGCAAGCAGAAGCCTTGCAACGCTTAGAAAAGAAGCTTGACCATCTCATTAACAACATGGACATGGTAGCCGATCGCGCACGGCGGACTAGGCACATTATTCCGAAGGCAATCGCGCTTAAGCACACTGCGGCGAGCGCACCGCCAGTAGTTACGCAGGCAAACGACACGGATCTGAATTGATAGAGCAACATCTCCATCATTACCAGTGAAATAGGACACCTGCACCTAGCAGTTTATGACCATGGACTGGCCAGACAAGGTCAGGTGTCCTGCAATTATCAGGATTCGTTCGGAAAGCTAGTTATGACGAATACACACAACAACATCCGCAAAGATCCGGAAATGGATCGCCTCCAAGCCGCAGCCTTCAGGTTCCTTGCCATGCGACAAGAGGAGGAGGCAAACGAGCGGGCACTCGCTCACAAGTCCCCTACCCACGCAGGCGCCCGGAGCACGCCCTCAACGGATGCTGAAATGCTCGACCAAACTGAGGCTGAGCCAGGTGCAATCGGGATCACTGCTAACTGCGACATCTCAACCAGCTCCGGAGCAGTGCAGGTCCAAACCGCGCATGTTCATTGGCAGCGCCTTGGCAAAGAGCAAGAGGTTGCCCCATTTCCGGTGATCCATATGGCCTACCAGGGGCCGACACATAGCGGGCTGGCAGATGATGCGGCAGACACCATCCGTATGGAGCATGAAGTCCTCGCGTCGTCCACTGACAGCCCGGATGACGTAGGTCTCGCCGCCAAGCAAGAGCCGCGCCTGCCCGACCCCACGCTTCCACCTCCATTCGACGTGTCGCGAACATTGCCAACGCATACCTCTGAAGACTTTGAGCACATGCCGCGGCTGGGATGGCTGGTACGGGAAGTCTTCCACGGCGGAGAGGTCATTATCCTGTGGGGAGAATCTCAAGCTGGCAAGACTGCATTGCTGCTCGACATGGTAGCGGCGGTAGCCAGCGGCGCTGACTGGGCTGGCCACCCGGTCACCCAGACCAACGTGATCTATGTTGCATTGGAGGGGCAACTGGGGTTGCGCACACGCGTCCAAGCTCTTGAACATGACCGGGGTGGCCTCCATCAAAAGGGCATTCGCTACGTCTTTGATGCCTGCAACGTTGCCAGCACGGAAGATGTCGACGCATTGGCTGTGACGGCCTTGAAGCATCAGGCCAAGTTCATTGTGATTGACACCCTATCAGCCTCACTTGCCGGGACCGCGGAGGAAAACAGCAACTCCGCGATGGCAGGCATGATTGCTAACGTCCAGCGCCTGACCAGGATGACCGGTGCCGCAGTATTGCTCGTTCACCATTCGGGAAACGATCCTCGCCGCGGTGCGCGAGGAGCATATGCCCTGCATGCGAACCCTGATGTGTCTATCGAGGTTGGCCGCAATGGCAACGAGCGCTACTGGCGCCTCAATAAGGGCCGCGACGGCAGCCATACGAAGGGTTGGTTTCGGATCGAACCCATCGAGTTTCAACCGGCGCATGAGACGGAGCCCCTCCAATCCATCGTCATCCGGCATGTGCAAGACTCCGACGACACGCAGGCGAACGATGCCATGGTATTCGCAGGCCCCAAGCCCAAGACCCAGGAGCGGACGGATGTAGCACTGCAGGCAATTCGTCAGCATCTGAGTCAACTCGATCTGAATGGCAATGAGCAGCGGAATCCGGGCGAGGCGACCGAGGAGACAATTCGCAAGATCGTTTCACAAGCGTTCAAGGAGATGCACGATAGCGGGGAAGAGGGCTATGGCAGTAACCATCGAGCAGAGAATGTCCGCGAAGCAATTCAATCCCTCGTCTCAGCTGGACAGCTACTCCGGGAAGGAGGCAAGGTACGCGTGTCGCGGTGACGGCAACTCACTCGTAGGCGGCCTAATGGGCTCCATCCTAGACCCTATGAGAGGCGGCCTCGCTGAATTGCCCCCACTCCCCAGTCCCCCTCCCCTAAAGGGGGAGAAGGGGACGGGGAGTCGGGGAGTCAAGTGTCAGCCTGGGCAGATGCATCTCTCGCGGTTCAGATCTGGAGGCTAGGCATTCTAAGGACCGACCCGGCTTGCAAGATCGAAGCCGAAATGGCGATCCATCAACCCGCGATAGTGCCGAAGTGGCACAGAGAGGTACCAAAACACAGCGCGAGAAACCTAGCCGCTACCCCCATAGTCCAAACACCTGAGAAATGTGTCTCGGTACCGCCTCACATGCCGAGGCTAAGCACCGAGCGGACAGCATCGACTCGACCTATCTCACGCGAATCAGAGCATATGCGGCGTCATTTACGGCGCAATCCCAATACACCCAGAGCGACCAATACAGCAGACATCAACAGCAGGACTAGTTGATTTACAAAAGGAACTGGGACAGCGGCCTGGTCAATCTTCTTCGTGACGGTAACATTCACAACAGCCACACCACATGCTTGAGTCGTATAGGGTGCAGCTACAACCGTACAGATAGTGTATTTGAATGAGTCAGTACCGACATAATTTTCGTTAGGCGTATAAACCACTGAATTATTACTGAAAACTACAGCACCATGACTAGGCAAATGCGTGGGATCCGTATCAGGCTGTACAGATTGCTGCGCTAATGGAGCACCGATTGGATCACTGGATTGGTCGCTATACAGAATAGCAATGCTCACAGGCTCATTCACCAAAGTGGACGCTGCATAGGTTCCGGCAGTAACGGCGGGAGTGCCGCAGACAGGGTTGGTGCCAGTTTGAGTTATGGGACCAACATTGCTGGAGGCATAATTGGGGTCTCCCGAATACTCCACTGTTATAGGATGATCTCCGCTAGCTAATGAACCAGTCCATTGAGCTACTCCAGCTCCATTCAATGTGGCCGCGGGTGTTAGAGATACGCCACCATCTTTGAATATCACTGTTCCGGTTGGCACCGCTTGTCCCGCAGTGGAGCTTAAAGTCGCGCTCAGCGTAACTGGACCACACTGTCCAACGACTGATGGAGTGAAAGTAATCGTTGTGTTGCAGGCAGCGCCTTGACCTGAAGCAGAGGCCGTTGGCGACCCCGTGGTGCTATAAGCGCTATCACCAGAATAGTTTGCTACCACGTTATGCATCCCAGGCGTCAATACAACTGGTAAAGTGGCCACACCAGCATCCAAGGGCGCCGACCCAAGGGTGGTGGTGCCTTCCATGAACGTGACAGAACCCGATGGTATCTGGGTAGGGTCCGAACCTGTAACCGTAGCAGTCAAATTGGTAGGGCTGGCGCCACACACGGCGGGCGCCGAGGAAGTCAGCGCGACACTGGCAGTTCTCGCTCCTTGGCCGCCCAGGAAGCGAACTTCGTGCACATTGTTTAGTGATCCTGTGCCACCACTGAAACCCATTTTGAAAGTTGCGGGAGGCGCCCCATTGCTCGTAGAAATATCGAGCGAATCGATGACTTTGCGATAACCCGATCCATTAAAGTCAACTTCGACGGTGACGTAGATCGTTGGCGCAGGGGTTACGGTAATTCGCACCTTGCGTGCACCAGCACGACCAGCGGTCGCCACCCCCTCAGGTACGACAACTGAGGCCAGCAGCGGATAAGGCCCTCCGCCATCTCCGGCGGCGCTATTGTCTTTGCCACGAATAGCTATGCTATTGGGAACCCGGGTACACGTAGGGCCGCCCGGGAGCGAGCAACCTCCGAAGGAAGGATTAGAAAAATTCCCGAACTCGTCAAATCCAATGCCAAGATATCCTTTAGGAACGCCCGGCCTGCTTCCCCACGAGGAATAGCCTAAAGAGCCGTCGCTCGCACCAGAAGGAGGGTTGTTGACTGATCCATCCAGCAAATAGAACGTAAAACCGTCTGCTCCATTGCCTCCCCATGTTGCGTACTCGAATTCCGCCAGAACGCCGTCGTTCGAAGAAAAGGGCGTGTTGTAAACGGCAGAACCAGACTGACTGTTTTGCGCATCAGTCAATCGAAGCCAGCCTTGCCCAGGAGCATCAATAGCTGAGAGCACAGGCACAGGTGTGGTCCGACCCGCTGCCGTTAGCCAAGCGTAGCTTCGGAGAGTCCAATTGGGCTCCGTTGCACCGCCAAACGAGGGAGGCAAAATGACTGCGTGTGCAATGAGCGGTGCGGCTACGAGCCCAAACCCACACAACTTGACAAGGCTGAGCCATCTTTCCTTTACAGCATGGGACCAATTTGTTGAAACACGCATCATCACTCAGACCTCTTCAAATCGATTTTTCTATATACAAAGCTAATTATCCGGCGAACAACCTGACTATCAACACAAAATCTAACGATGTTGTAAAACTCCATCAGTGGTACAAGGGCGAGTTGTAGTTGGGAATGGCTTTGTTGCACAAATCCGGGCCGCAGCGGTAGTAGGCTCGGATGATGAGTGAGACGAACTGGGGACGGCGCAAGTACCGCACCACAAACTGGAAGGCGTACAACGCAGCACTGAAGGCTAGAGGCGACTTGAGCATCTGGCTGGATAAAGACATGCAGTGGCTGGCTCCTGCGAGCGGCAAGCGTGGGCGCAACCAGACGTTCTCAGATGCGTCCATCCAGTTTTGCCTGACCATCAAATGCTTGTTTGGCTTGCCCCTGCGTCAGACATTGGGGCTGGTGCAGTCGCTGCTCAAAATGGCTGGCCTACCTTGGGCAGCCCCCGACTACAGCACGGTGTGTCGCAGACAAAAAGGTATAAATGTTCAGGTGCACTACCGCCCAAGTGGCAACGGCTTGCACATGCTTGCCGACTCCACAGGGATCAAGTTCTTGGGTGAAGGCGAGTGGAAAACAAAGAAGCACGGCGCCGAGCGGCGCCGTCAGTGGCGCAAGGTGCACCTTGGCATAGATGCAGAAAATATGCAGATACGGGCCATGGTGGTGACCACCAATGAAGTTGGTGATTCACCAGTAGCTGCAGGGCTACTGGGCCAAATACCAAGCCATGAAATAGTTGCCAGCTTTACAGGCGATGGCGCGTACGACACAAAAGACGTGCATGAAGCCTGCCACCACCGCAAAGCCATCCCCGTCATTCCTCCTCGCAAAGGCGCAAGGTTGCGCAAAGGTCTGGCATTCGCGCATCGCAACGAAGCGGTCAAAGCGTGCAAGAAGTTGGGCCGTACTATTTGGAAGCGCTGGAGCGGCTACCACCGTCGGTCCTTGGTGGAGACGAAGATGAACTGCTTGAAGCGCCTAGGCGAGAAGGTGATGGCTAGGACGTTTGAGCGACAGGTGGCCGAGCTCAATGTCCGGGCATCCATCCTCAATCGCTTCACCGAGCTGGGCACGCCCCAGACGGTGGCCGTGGCATAACTACGTCTGGGGTTTGGGGAGACTTAGCCTCAGACCGATTTATGCAACAAAGCCTCAGCGCTTTGCGCAGGATTGATCAAAAAGAATGAAACAAGAATCAATGATGACTGATATGTCAATTTCGACTTGGTCATACAGTTCTCCTCCAGGTGGTCGAAAAATTCTGCTCCTCTTCAAAAAAGTAAGCAAGTGTTTTTCACACGAAGAGGACACCATCATCGTTCCCAACAGCGTCCGATCCTGACATCATCAGTGTGGTGTCGATCATTTGCCCTACTGTGGCTGGCCTGGATACTGCGTCAGCTCTACTTAGTCGCGACATGCAGCTAACACAGGGTCTTCAGGATCCACCCCATTTGCAATGGCCATCTCACGGTAGTTTTCGTGCAGCTCGTGGCCACCGTCATGCACGTCATGACATTCCCCTCGCATACGCTTGAGTCGAACGAGAAGGTTGTGATCAGCACCGCGCAGGAGGAAGCCTGCACATATGGCAGGCTTTTCAGCCCCTGACTCATGGCAAGCAAAGGATGCCTGCGCCATGTCATACGCGGTACCGGCTGAGTGTTTGAACGCTTCCGCAGGAAACTCGCCAACAGCATCCAGACGCCAAGGGCAATTTCTGCATGGTTCACGGCGATAGCTTCCTGCACCACCGGTCACGGTCACCACCTGGTGGTCTTCACCCCTGTCGTTGAAGCCTGCTGGACGGATACTGGTAATTTTTGTATTTCGGGTCACTTAGATTTCTCCTGGGCTTTGTTGCATTACAGGGACTTCCCATGAATGCAAGCACTGGCCGGAATTCTTTTGACAAACAGGCATGTCCCGTCAGTCAAGACGATCAAAGCGCGTAAAACGAGGAACAGACTGCACATCTACAGACGGGGTTCAGCACAGATGTGCGCCCCAAGAAACAAACCGCGCAGCAAGGCTCCATTCAAATCCCGTGATGTCTTGCGACTCACAATGCAACAATCGAGCTTGCTTGCTGCTGGTCTGACCTGTTCATTGCATCTTTGATTTCACGTCTGGCATGTTGAATCCATCGTTTGGCTTATGCGCCAGCAAATAGGGGTTGCGTTGGGCGCGTGCTGATATGTGCAGCCTCGTAAGGGCGCTCATGGACCATGAGAGCCCACAGGATACGAGCATTCTTGTTGGCCAATGCAACGACGGCCTTTTGCCAGCCGCTGCGCTGCCTCAGGGCAATAGCCCATTGTGAGATGGGGTCCTGATTGTGTTTGCCCGTGAGCACTGCAGCCTTTGCGCCTTGCACCAGCAAAGAGCGTAGATAACTGTCGCCGCGCTTGGTAACGCCTCCCAGGTTGGATTTCCCGCCACTGGAATGTTGGCGGGGAGTCAACCCCAGCCAGGCCGCAAACTGTGCACCATTTTTGAACTGCTTGAAGTCACCAACGGTTGCGACAATGGCTGATGCCGTGAGTGGTCCCAAGCCTTTGATGGAAGCAGCGCGCTGCACCTGCTCATCTTGTTTGTTGTGCGCGGTAATACGTTGCTCACACCAATGGATATGTTCATCGAGCTCTTGCCAATGCATGAACGCACGCTGCAGTGCGATGCGAGCCGTGCCTGCAACTTCATTACTCGCGTCTTCCAGAATGTCATGCAAATGGGCGCGTAAGACTCTGGGGCTTTGCGCCAGCACGATACCAAACTCAGCCAGCAAGCCACGAATGCGGTTGATGCAGGCTGTGCGCTCTTCTTTAAAGCCTTCGCGCAGCCGATGCACGCACAGCATGCCTTGCTGATCCAAGGTCTTGACTTGTACAAAGCGCATTTGAGGACGGCTCGCGGCTTCGCAAATAGCTGCGGCATCATTAGCATCGTTTTTACCGCTCTTGCCTTGCATCCGGTAGGGAGACACCAACGCGGCAGCGATCATCCGGGCATCAAACCCCATGCGTATCAAGTGCCGACACCAGTGGTGCGCGCCTCCACAAGCCTCCATGACCACCAGGCACCGAGCTGGCAATTGAACGCACCATTCCAAGAATTTGCTGCGCTGGATGGCTCGATTGGTAATCGTTTTTCCTTGGGCATCTACGGCGTGGACTTGAAGCACATTCTTTGCGAGATCCACTCCGACACGGACGATGGTTTGCATAGCACGACTCCAGATGAGTGACGAAGAAATTTGCTTGCCTCTCCATCTTGGCACCGCACATCAAAAAGTGCCAAAGTGGTGGGAAGTCCTTCGTATTCAAATCGGTCTGAGGCTAAGTCTCCCCAAACCCCAGACGTAGTTATGCCACGGCCACCGTCTGGGGCGTGCCCAGCTCGGTGAAGCGATTGAGGATGGATGCCCGGACATTGAGCTCGGCCACCTGTCGCTCAAACGTCCTAGCCATCACCTTCTCGCCTAGGCGCTTCAAGCAGTTCATCTTCGTCTCCACCAAGGACCGACGGTGGTAGCCGCTCCAGCGCTTCCAAATAGTACGGCCCAACTTCTTGCACGCTTTGACCGCTTCGTTGCGATGCGCGAATGCCAGACCTTTGCGCAACCTTGCGCCTTTGCGAGGAGGAATGACGGGGATGGCTTTGCGGTGGTGGCAGGCTTCATGCACGTCTTTTGTGTCGTACGCGCCATCGCCTGTAAAGCTGGCAACTATTTCATGGCTTGGTATTTGGCCCAGTAGCCCTGCAGCTACTGGTGAATCACCAACTTCATTGGTGGTCACCACCATGGCCCGTATCTGCATATTTTCTGCATCTATGCCAAGGTGCACCTTGCGCCACTGACGGCGCCGCTCGGCGCCGTGCTTCTTTGTTTTCCACTCGCCTTCACCCAAGAACTTGATCCCTGTGGAGTCGGCAAGCATGTGCAAGCCGTTGCCACTTGGGCGGTAGTGCACCTGAACATTTATACCTTTTTGTCTGCGACACACCGTGCTGTAGTCGGGGGCTGCCCAAGGTAGGCCAGCCATTTTGAGCAGCGACTGCACCAGCCCCAATGTCTGACGCAGGGGCAAGCCAAACAAGCATTTGATGGTCAGGCAAAACTGGATGGACGCATCTGAGAACGTCTGGTTGCGCCCACGCTTGCCGCTCGCAGGAGCCAGCCACTGCATGTCTTTATCCAGCCAGATGCTCAAGTCGCCTCTAGCCTTCAGTGCTGCGTTGTACGCCTTCCAGTTTGTGGTGCGGTACTTGCGCCGTCCCCAGTTCGTCTCACTCATCATCCGAGCCTACTACCGCTGCGGCCCGGATTTGTGCAACAAAGCCTTTCTCCTGCTCACAGGTTCACAATGTCGCCACCTTCAGCGCGAGAACGATCGATGGCGTAGAGCACCAGCTGAATATTGACAAAGACCAGAAGCTTCTCCTTCTTCTTTCGCTAAATGAGAATGCCAGCCAGCCTGCCCACCTTAGGAAACTTTGGATCGAACGATTCAAGGGTCGGCATGCCCAAATCGATCAATGCACCGCCACTGGAACCTCTAGGCTCCCCCAGATCGACAATCTGTCCCTGGTAGTTACCAACCTTTTTGTCTATTAGCAAGAAAAGGTTTTGCTTGAGGTTGCATTTGAGGGTAGATAGCGTCACTGCATCTGGTTGAACTCCGATGCTCTGGTATTGCCAGGCCTTCGAAAGCACTGACAGATCAGCAGCACGAATCTTCTTGTTGAGTGATATTGGGTAACCCATGGCCAAATACGACCTTTTGGTGGGATCAAAAGAATTGTCGGAAATCTGATCTGCACCAAGAAACTCAGCACCTGCCATTTGCGCAAGCACCATGGTGTCTAGGCGTATGAACGCAAAGTCCAAGTGATCGTTATCTCTATTGCCATCTGGAGGAGTGGTGCAATAAAAGCCCTTTGGAAGGGCAATCAGCGTGTCAGCAGCACCAACATACAGGCTTGTTTCCCTCTCGTGGTCAGCAACGTGCGCGGCAGTAACCAAGTACTTGTCATCACCACGTTCGATCAAGACGCACGTTCCGATGGCCATGGGTACTGGATTGGCGCTCTTATCTGTCCCATAGATGGGTCTGACGTACCTCAGAAAGTCGCGAGATACGTGCTCCGAACGGTCCCTCATCCAGGCAAGCATTGCTTCCTGCAGCGTCTCAACCATAGCGCCCCCTGTATTCTTTCCTATCCTACCCGTCCAGATAGACGTTATGAAACATGCGCCTCAGATGTATCGTCAAGCAGCGTACTTTGCTTCTTGGCGTTAACACCATAGGTGCGTTTGGTCAGATCCAGCTCCAGCTCGAAACGCTCTCCGAGCCCGACCCCGATGGCATCGGCCACTGCCGCAATTCTCGATATCTGGCCGGTGCTGGAGATATTGATATGGCCATGCGCGCTACCGGCGTGGTTGAAGACGCCAGTAGCACTTGGCAAAAAAGCTCTGGGTAGATAGACGATTCTGTGGCGGCTTTCCTTCGGGGTATTGCACTGCGTCACCTGGACCGTGAACGGCCTGGTCAGGTCCACGTCTGCCCGCACAAGCCCCGCCCCCCTTGGCCCCTCTAACACATACCTCTTTCGTGCCTCAATGAGCGCCTGAGCATTCAGCTCCCGGCCATTGGTAGCGTAGATGGAGTGCTCGATTTTGATGACCGTGGGCGAGCTGGCCAAGCAGATGCTCACCGTTGGGTTCGAAACACCCAGCTCAGTGATCAACACCTTTGCGATGTCAGCCCGCGTGGCCACTCCACCATGGTTCTCAATCACCCTGACCACGGCCAGCTCGGTATCAGACAAGACGCTCTTCTGGTCAATCACGGTCCGCGATCGAAACTTGTTGTGCTTATCGCTTTCCAGCCAATCCCAACGTTTGAGCAGCCCCGCGAGCACATGACTTGGGGGTACCGCTCTAGACTTCTCCACATCTCGGTACAACCACTGGTCATCGGTGACAAGCATCGTGACGATGACATCGATGTTGACAGTCGAGGTGGCAACTGACATCAGTTTCCGAATCCTTGCTGCCAGGGCACTACTCTCCCCATCCACGAGGGTGAACCAGCCATCGGTGCCCCCAATGCGCTCAAATCCAGGGGCTTCTTGAAGAACCTGGCGCAACGCTTCCATATCCTTCACCTCACCCGTCTGCTCTGCCACAAGGCCAGCGACCCGCACGAAATTGGTACACCCAACGGTCAAGATTTCTTGCCTTGCTATTGAAAGCGCCACTTGGAGCCAGCCCGAGGGCTCGGAGGCTTTGACAACGCAGGGAATCAGCTCGTACCCGGATAACGTGGAAATCCGATGTTTGGCCACCAGCACTCCCGGCGACTTACCCAGAGCGAGGGCAAAATCAATCGCGGCCTTGATGCCCTGCCCCTCTCCCAGGAAGTCTGCGAGCTGAATATTGCATTCCGGCAAGCTCGATGGCGCGATGCGAGAAGACGCCGAAAGGACGCGATCCAAAGCGGGCATGGCAGCACTTGAAGCGTGAATGGCATCGAAGCATCGCTCGGTGATCTGCCTGACCCGCTCACGGGTGAGTGATACCAGATCGCCGACCTCCTGCAGAGTCTTCCCCTCCAGGCCTCCGTAACGGAGCGTGAAGGCTTGAGTCCACAGACTGGCTTTTTCCAAGGAGCCTGGCTGGCGCTCGGCCAGCGCCAGCCCTGCCCTTGCCACCTCTTCCAGCTCAGTACCCCAATTCGACTTGCCAGCAATCAACATGCGATCGCACAGATCCAGTTGTCGTAAGGAAAGTTCTTTCTTGCGTGACTGGTCGACCAACCATGCGCCCATACCCCGCTCATCGATCGATGGAAACCGGATATCGTCCCAGGCCAGCGCCTGAACCCAAGGCTGATTAGCCAGCTCCAATAGCTCCTGCCGCTTCTGTGCGGATACCTCCACGCGTTGCTGCGGATCCCAGGCCACCAACTCCTCAACTCGCATTGCGCGCGGCCCTGGCACCCAATAGATGGCTTCCAGGCGGGCAAGAATCCTAAGTACACGCAAAAGAGGCAGCTTCAACCCCTCCTTGATCTCACGCATGGTGAGTTTCACAAAGTCTTGTGGGGAGGACAGGCTTGCGACAAAGGCTAGCAACCGCTCCTTGTCATCACCGTGAACGACATCGCGCCAACCTGGCTCCAAGCTGATGCACGCAGGCAAAACCCATAGTTTCTCGGCTGAGTTGCGTGTACGAGTCACGAACTGGGCTCGGATCTCTTCTGCAACTGATTCCCGGGGAATAGGGTCGCTCCATGCGAGCAGGTCATTGACTGAAAACGCCCTGCCATCGGCCTGAAACACGTGGGATATCAGGTTACTGGCTACACTTGGAAGAATCCCTGGATGCCGAAAAAAGCGGCTTTTGTTCATACTTATTGCCTGCGTGCGTCTTGAATCGATGAAGTCGCTGCACCGGGGTCTGATGGGGCTGGAACTTCAGGCGAACCCTACATCGTGTGTTTTGCTGGCGCTAATCGTCCAGAGGGATAGTCGAGCTACCTCAGGCCGATGCTGAATTGCTTTCAGCGCGGACCCGCTGCTCGATGGCCCTCAAAGTAGGCTCGTACTCGGGCCAGTCCTGCTCGACAACCACGCATTCCAGATAGCTCTTGCCCGCGTCCTGACGATAGCGATCGATCTTCGCGTTTAGGGCTTTGAGAAGATCCAGCTCTGCCTCGGTCAGCCCTACCGCCTGTAGATCTGCCGCTTTGAAGACCACGTAACGCGGCTCTCGTGAAAATTCGGTCATGTTGCGTTTCCTAAATGGGATTTCTTGGCCGGTTGTGACCTTCAAGAACTATGCAATGCGATCACAACGCGGGACCAGCGCGACGATTCCAGGCTTCGACATCCTCGGGGATATCAAGGCAAAGGACAGGCATCCGCCCCCCATAGCAGCCATCGGTCTTGCAGCTGGCTTTAGGGTTCGGGGCTTTGTCACCATTCCCCCTAACCGAAGCTGTTAGATGCACACCGCAGAAGGGACACGGCATCAACGAACTGGCGATGGCGAAGGCCTCAACTTTTAGCATATTCAACCTTTAATACCTGTTGTTTCATACAGCTCGCATCTTCAGGGGCTGGGTTCGTCGAACAGACTGTTTTCGAAGTCAGGATATGCATCCGAAAGGTCGGCCAACTTCTGTGCGAAGTGGCCGGATCCAACCTGGTCAACCGTGTACTTTTGCATCTCTGTGAACGCTTCCACATAGGCTGCTTTGAACTCTTCGTAGGTCATGAATTTGTCCTTTACAGGCTCTATTTTTTAATAAATAAATAGTGAAAGCAAGCCAATCCCAACCATGCGACAGTGTTATTCTTTTATTAACAAATAAGTACAATGTCAGCCATGAATGATTCAATTCCACCATCCCCTCGAAAACGCGCGCCTGGTGGGGGACGAAAGATGAAGTACAAAGAACCTGTTGTCACATGGACTGTCTCTGGTGCAGCAGAGCAAAAGGCCAAGTTCTACAGACTCGGCGGCTCGCAGTGGCTTCAAAAGATGATCGACAAAGCGAAGGACCCTAAGACAGAAAAGGCAGGCGATTGAGAACTACATCTCTCTGGCCACTACGACGGACCCGATTCGAGCTCAGCAGATGGCCTGGCTACTTCCAGCGCTCAATTGCCTCCAGCACCGGCTGCTTGATTTCGTGAAGCGGCAGGGACTCATGGCGAAGGATGACCATCGTTGCCCAGGGATCGGACATTGCATGCGCATCCGGATGCATCCTGAATTCAGGAGCCACGGGCGGATGTGCGGCCATGCAATTAGTGAGTGCCGTGTTTAATGACTGAAAATCCAAGACAGCATCCATGTGACAACTCCGGCTTCGGTGAGTATCAGCGTTGAGCCCCCCACCGATATCTGACGTTTTCCTCTACAAGACAGGAGAAGATGAATAGATTCCTGTCCAACTTGGAAACTGGTTGCGATGTGTCATTATAGTTAGGGCGAAAAAAAAACAGTGCAAATTTGCACTGTTTTTCTTTGGGAAGTCCAGGATCAGATAGCGAACTTTTCGCGGTCCTGGCCCTCGATCCACTTTGGGGCTTTGCCGCGACCTGTCCATGTCTGTCCCGTTGCAGGATCGCGGTATTTTGGTGGGACAGTACGGGTCTCTCCAGTACCGGCCTTGGAACCACGGGTGCGGCCAAAGATATCGTCCTGAGTCAGCCCATATTCGGATACGAGTTGACGTACCTTCTGCACAGCCCCGCTGTGTTCAATTTTGCGCTGTTCATCGATTCGCGCTTCAAGTGCAACCTTCTGCGCAAGCAGTTCCTTCAGGCTAACAGTCATTTGGTAGAACTCCAATTTCATCAAAGAAACACTATTATGGGTTAGAAATGTCTTTCTGACACAACCAGGTGTTGTTTTGGACTCTTCAATCCTCCATGAGTTCAATTTATTCCTAGAAAGACGGTTCGAATTTCTTGGCCGTGGACCAGTTTCGTTCGAAGTGTTTCGCGTACAGCTGCGCAAGCCTAGGGTTGTTCCAGTTGACGAACACATTCTCACTATTTTTCGAGGCTGCAGCTTCTGAGTAGTTGTAGCTGCCAGTCTGGACTGTTTGGCCGTCAGCGATGATCACCTTGTCATGGTGAATTGGATAGGCCGAGGTGACACGAACATTCGCGCCAGCAGTCACAAGAGCGGAGAGTGCAGCTCTAGCCTTCGGTGATGCTGTACTGCTGAGATTATTTTGCTCGTCTGCCACCATGTAGATCTTAACGCCTCTCTTTTGAGCTCGTAGTATGGCCTGAGTCACTCGTGCACTGGTGAACGAATAGGCGAGAACTCGCAAATCAAGCTTTGTGGAGTCGATCACCCGTACCACCAACTGTTCAGCACCTTCATTTGGGGAAAAAGCCACTTCAAAATTTCCAACAGCGGGCTCCAGCTCCGACGCTACGGCTTTCAGGAACCTTCCCCCAGTATTGGATAACATGGGCTCAATGGGAAGCGCCCAACCTGGCAAGAGCAAGGATGCCCAAACGCCTGCAACAATCAGCGTCGTTTTAGATGGATAGAACATATAGAGCAGGAAAGTAAAATTTAATGTGTTCTGAAAAGTTTGGCATTGAAGCCATACCTTGTCATCACATAAATTCTCTTTTCCTTGAAAAGCTTCGAAATCAAGTGCTTTTCAAATGTTCTTGATCAGGTTCTCAAATTGACTCGCAGGAACTCGACCAGTTGCCGCGAACAGACTCTTACTTCTGCGGACACCGCTTGTCTGCGCCGCCTTCGGCCTATCCTCTAAATCGACATCTCAGATAACTCGCGAGTCTCGGCCTTGGATCTCTCTTCAACTGGTGAGATAGAGGTATGTGGCGCTCAGGATAAGTCCCATGAAGGTAAAAAACAGCACCCAGCCTCTCCACCCATGTTCGCGCAAGTTGACGCCAACGACACTGGTGAAACTTCCGCCCATGGCCCCCACAACGAACCACAGGGCCCCGGTTTTGGAGATGAGGTCCATATCAGCGAGAGCTGAAGAGAAAAGTGCAGTAGCCACCCCCACGCCCGCCACCCATAGTAGAGAGCGTACCGGGGGATTCACGAAATCGACGCCAAGGATTTTCATTGTTTTTAATCGGCTTGAAGAATCAGAGATTCCCAGTATTTTTTATTCTTCACCACTACTTCATTGAATTCACACCTAACTCTCGAACCAATTGCATTTCCGTAATCATCTTCACATAGAATCCTGGTAAAAGCATTGGGGTGACGATAATAGATTATTTGATGCACAGCCTGAAAAATATATTTAAATTCAACGCCATAGTAGCACTCTGACAGCGTACCCGACTCCGCATGGCACATTCTGAACTGTTGACCAAATTGGTTATCAAGGTTAGCAAGAATATCATTCTCAACTAATTCAAGTCGAGCTTTGGATGTCGGAATTTCCGCTTTAAAAGCACAAAACAAGTAATAATTCGGCATTGCTGAACTGTAAGACCTAGATTGCAGATTGCCTGTTGTTATCCCAACTTTCGAATAGAAAATGTCTCTGATGTCCGCGCCGAGGTAAATCCAATTTTCCGTGGACTCAAAATTCCTTTTGTCCCGCTCCATTTGTCTATCAAGTTCAAAGTCTTCAACCCCAGGATAGAGATGGTCTGCATTAATGGGACGAATTATCATTGGAATCTCTTTATAAACATCAAAATCTGCTACATCATGATAGCAAATTTTGTTACTTTACTAAATGGCTTGAAAATGCTCAGATGTACAGCCCAAAAAAAACGGTCCTAATGGACCGCTGTGCGTTGAAGTTGCGCATCTCCACCTGCTGACAGCAGAGGCGCTGGAACGCGGGGTGATGACCAACTCAGTCTTCCGTACCGATAGCTGCGTTTCGAGATTTGAGCGAGTCATAGTACCCGCTGCACCCCTTCCCGCTGTAGTCAAACCCCTTGCAGCCATACGCCGCGTTGTCGCACGGGTGCCCGCATGAGCTGCTCATCGGAATAACTTTGCGGCCACAGGCCTTGTTCATCAGCAGCCATGCTCTCGCCTCATCAGGAGGCACAGATTCACCATTGCGCGTCAAGAAGTCCTCGTAGTCCTCGGGATACCTCATCCGCTCCAGCTGGCCATCCACAGACATGTGGAGGCCGTGAGTTTTTTCATTCATTTCAAAGGCCCTCCATTCACTTTTCCTCATCCCCCTCTTCGGTGCCTGCCAGATCCATCTGAGAGGCCTTCTCCTTGCGCTTGAGGCCTGCTTCCAGCTTGGACTTCTTGGCTTCATCAGCCTTGCTCCAGGATCGGAAGATCTCCAGCAGGGACGCTGCATCCACCTCGATGGTCTTGTTACGCAATTCCTCCACGTCGAGCTTCTCCAGCTCAGCGAGACGGACTCGGACATTCTTGTCGAAGGTGTCCACAAAGCCATCAACAGACTTGTAGATGTTTCCGATGATCTTGCGAGGCGGGATCCACTCATTCACGTCGCTACGAGTCACGACCTTCTTGGCTTTGCCCTCATTACCGTTGATCAGATCCTGCAGGACAGCGCCCGCCTTTTCGCCGTGCTTACGCACTACTTCGATCGCTGCATAGGCGTTCACTGCGCCACTGCTGACAAGGGCATGCACGTCTGAGTTGGCATTGGCCAGCACGAGCATCTGCTCGACGTGGGCCGTGGATTTACCCATGCTCTTGGCGATCTCTGCAACCTCGTGGCCCATACGGCGCAGACGCAGATAGCCGATGGCGATCTTCAGTGGCTTCAGGCTCAAACCCTGAGCGCTGCGCAGCATCACCTGAACACGCTCTGCGTCGTTGCCACGAAATGGAAGAACATCAATGAAGGGGATATTTTTCCCGCGCTCGATCGCCATTTTGATGGCGCGAATGCGGCAGTGGCCTTCAATCACAACCACTCGGCCATCGTCATCCACACGTGCGATCGGAGGAGGTACATACGAGCCAGCCATATAGGATTGGCACAAGGATTCGATGTGCTCGATGACTTCTGGATCGTCGTAATCGCGGAGATTGAATCCCTCCTCTTCTTCAACGATCAGTGGGTTGACACCGTAGAGATCCTTCTTTTTAACATCTGGATCATTCTTGTCTGCAGCCCGCGATTTCCAAGAGGTAGCCATGCCCAACTCCTTCCTTCACTTCAATGTGTTGTGGTGATGTGGCGATAGTAGTGCAAATTTGCACTCTAGGTCAATTTATTTTTCTCTCTATCCGTACTTTTTACAATTCTTATTTGCGTCATAGACCATTGTCTACCAACGATTCTTGCTTAGAATGACCACCAGTAGACCTCGTTTTGACACTATAGAAATGTTTCCTATAGTGCAACCTCGACAAATAATTTAGTACAGCCAAGATGTCTCGCAACAAACCTAGTCTTCCGACGCCCCCCCCGCTGACGCCAGACGAGTTCAAAGTTCTGGTGAAGAGCAAGGGTTGGAGCTACCGTGATCTCGCAGTGCGATGGAGCATCACTCCCAGCTATGTCACCAGGCTCGCGCAAAACGAGCAGCGCCCCGTCCACTGGGATGACGCTGTTCGTGGGCTCCCTGTGGTGATGCGATCGAAGTAGTCCGTCGCAAGAATTCCAGTTTGCGTTGGCCAAGAGATCACCAGAATTTCGAGAGGCTCCAGTGTGGCTCTCTAGTCACACTTTAGTGATTCATATCGGCCACAACAGCTTGCACAATACCCTCAGTGTACCCACAGTAGACCTTCTGACGCCACCACTAATTACAAGACCCCTTGTGTACCCTCTGTGGCTCTACTGTGTCTTGCTAGTCGTTTTGTGTTAAATCTCTTCATCGCTCATGTTGAGATTTGATCACCTCTCTTTGACCTCGTGCCCTGGCCAGGCCAGAGCTACTTGCTCGCGCTACGCAATCGCCTAAGCCAGGCTCACCTCCAATGCTTCAACCTGGTGAAGGTTCGTCTGAAGCTGCTTGTGCGTCTCCTTGATCAAGTCTCCTGCAAAGGCTAACTCGTCCTCCATCCTGGTAGCTCGCTCTTGAGCGACTCTGGATTGAGGCATCAAATCATGACTTTCGACTTGAGTCGTAATACTGTCGATGCGCTACACAGCAGCATCTGCCCGCTCGGAGTTCTGTTGGTTCTTCAATGAACGACCTAGTTGTCCTGTCGACAGGATGTTCGTGTCTGGCCTGCATCGAGTTTTCACCAGTCGATTTCTGGAAGGCTTCGCAGAATGTTTTCCGAAGGATTGAATCCTTCGTAGATACCGAAGCTGCATTTCCCACACATGATGACGCATTCCCGCTGGCCGCGATTACGAGGCAAGGGGCACCTTCGGCTTTATGTTGAAGAGGCTTTCCAAGAATGTTTTCCGAAGGATTGAATTCTTCGTAGATACCGAAGCTGCATTTGGACCACATGATTTCGGTTGAGAGACATAAGGTCGTAGCTTGCCCTGTTGAATAGCTTCGAGCAGGCCCATTTCAAGCACCATCGTTTTACTGGCGCCATCTGGGTAATGGCACTTCACGCTGTCCTCGGTGAACTCATAGATGGTCCTGGTACTTTGGCTGATGAACTTCTTTCCAAAGAAAATTTTCTGTTTTTCTTTCAAATATTCTGAAATTTCTCTATTTTTATCGTTTTCTTTTGAAATTTCGGACAAATTCTTGAAATCTCTGCCGGATTGCAAGAGTTTAGTGATGTACGCGTACAGCTCGTTCTTCGTCAGCCCATCTAGGTACTTCATTGAGGCGTGCACGACTTCTGAGAGTGTTTGCTTGACACTCCTGGCCAGCTTCATGAGGCCTAGAACACCATAAGGGGTCAGCCCTCCCCTCTCGCACAACCAGCTCAGGTCGATGGGTAAGCTCACATTCCCGAAGCGTTTGAAAAGCCGATTTTTCTTCTCTGTAGGAGCTACATTAGCGCCAGGAGCTGATTTCTTGTTGGCATCCGAAAAATCAGTTTTTGTAGAAAACTTTGGAAACTCTCGACTATTTCCATTTTCATCTACAAGATTTAGAGAGTGTAGAAATTTCTGGGTAGGAATGAGCGGCGACTTGGATCCACGATATCCAATTTTGGCTTTGCGTTCTCTCTCAATCATTCCGTGATCTTCTAGCCATTTCACAGCGCGATGCACTGTGTCCAGTGATTTTCCAGACTCATTGGCTATTGTGGATCTCGTTGCGAAAATTTCAGAGAAGGGGTTCTTCAAGTTGATCTTCTGAATGATACGCGAGACGATTCGAATGAACCCATCAGGCAAATCTGCAAAAGATTCTAGGTGTGGCAATGATGTACATGCCAGTGTTATGGGGTAGGGAAATGATGGCGCAGGAATACCCATCGCAGTCTCCAAAAAGGAACACGAATTCCTTGACGAGACGGAAAGTTCTGCATAACATTTGGACTTCTCTCTAGCCCGTGTCCGATTGGCGTCGGATGTTACGCAGGCCTCCCGCACCGTCAAAAGGTGCTGAGAACCCCGGTAGTTCACGCTGCCGGGGTTTTTTATTGGTCAATCGCTATGTCATGGCAAAACCTCAAAATCTGATGTCCCAGAAACACCAAACCCCGCTCTAGGCGGGGTTTGGGGGTGTTGTCTCAGGCGACTTCGTGGTGGTGGAGGCCCATCACCGGAGTGGGGCTTCCATCCGTAATGAACATATGGCCGGTTGCACCTCCATCCTGTTGTCAGGATGAGCAAGGGGCAAAGCTGATTCATCCTGTTGACAGGATGACGGCTCAGAATGAAATCATCCTGTTGCCAGGACGACGGGAAAATTGGTACGGACCGTCCTGTCGACAGGATGACAGCATCGCTATGCGGCAAGAATTCAGTGATATCTGAGCCAGCCTTATTAGGGGAGTCATCCTGTTGGCAGGATGAACCCTTGGTTGGTCTGATATCAAGAATTATCTGGAGGGAGATTGATTCCCGGTACGTCCTGTCAACAGGATAGTTTCGAGCCTCTACTCCATCCTGTTGACAGGATGGGGCAGGATTCGGTCGAGCCCATCCTGTTGACAGGACGGAGGCCGCCCCATGGCGTACCTCCCGGCTGGCATGAGCACCACTGGGTACCATCCATCCTGTTGACAGGATGAAATCGGAATCAGCGACTGTCATCCTGTCAACAGGATGCAATCTGCGCCGGGGGAGGCCATCCTGTTGACAGGACGGAGGCCAGGACATGGTCTGGCCAGCTGGCTTGGTTTCCACCAAGAGGCATCCATCCTGTTGACAGGATGCGGTGGCCCGCTGAAATGACACACATATACCTTGGCTTGGTATATGTGTGTTATCTCCAATGCAGCAGCGCGAGTGCCGTTGTGGAACTCGCGCTGTGTGATGTTGGAAGACTTGCATCATGAGTGTGGTTGCTACTCTGAGGTGCTTCCAGTCGATTCGCTGTCTGTGTCAGGGCCCTCTGCAGTGCCGTTGGCATCAGCGGTCTCTTGTGGAAGATACTTTTTGAGAAGCTCCTCAAGATCAGCATTAAATTGAGTGACAAGGCTGGTGTCTGGGATGACCACATTCAGCTCAACCTGGCCGCTTGCCCGCTGGCGATAGTGACCCTGACCATAACGCCGCTGGTACTGAACAGAATTAGCAGATTTTTTGCGAGAATTTTCAGAAATCTCGCTAGCTTGTTTGCGCAACCAGGCATGAGTATGGTCGCCAGCAATGTATTTATTGCAAATCGCAATTGCCTTATCTTCTGAAGATTTATTCAGAATTGAGGAAATAATTGCAAAAACACTCGCAGACATCTTTTTTGGAGTTCTGCGTGCATGCTCTTTGATCTCCATGGGAAGATTGCGAATGACCACGAATTCGCCAACACGTGTGCGAGACATTTTTACGCGATTGGCGATGTCATCAATGGTCATGCCATCGTCGAGCCAATTCGCAAAGTACATACCTCTATCAAAGTCCGTGAGCTGGCTGCGTTCATCGTTTTGAAGCATGCCAAGCCAGGAAGCCTCACTCTCAGTGAGGTTCTTGTGAACCGCCGCTAACACGGTTCCATTGTTGATTCCATAAGAGCGGATCGCCAACACGCGGGTCCAGCCGTCTCCAATGATGTAACGCCCCGGTTTCTTCGGGTGAGGAATCACATGAATGGCGTCGCGCTGGCCATTCTTGCTAATGGAGTCTGCTATCTCTTTTATAGCATCATCTATATATGTGAGGCGGGGTGGGTGCGCATTTTGATCAATCAACCTTGCATCGAGCTGCAAGTAGGAGCGATCGGACGGACTATCGTTCTGGACGGGAGCGCCAGCTGTCAGTGGCTGCGAAAGTCCGCTCTCCTGCGATTGCTGGGACACTACCTCCTGCGCCGACGATGTGTCAGTGATATGCACGGTCTCGTCTGGCGCATCAGTACCAGTGGCGGAGGCCTCGACTTTGACTGCCGGTGCACGACTGACGTTCTTGAAATCGCGCAAGGGCAGAGGAGGACCATCAGGACGCTTTGGGGCGGCAGTCGGTGCTGGGGTCTGACTCGGTTGCTCCTGAGTCGCGCCCGCTGGGTTCAATTTGCGGGTTCTCATTTATCACTTACCCTTCTTCGCTGAAATAGAAAGAACCTTGCCTTGGATAAATTCAGCAAACATGCGGTATTCACTGGTTGCGGTGCAGCTGGGGCGTTGCAATGACAGTGGGAGGTATTGATCAAGGCTCTTTGGGAAGTCTTCTGATGCAGAGATCACGTTGGGTGCAAGCAGATCCTTGTATTGGTTGATCTTGGCTTGCATGCGGCCTATGCGAGCGATCTGCGGTGCATAGTGCGTTGGCAGGATCACCAGTTCAGGGCGCACCTTGTACGTGGCATCGATAGACTCAATCTCCCCCATAAGGCGGATGAGGCCCTTGATGGCAAAGGCGTCCATTCGAACGGGAGCGATCACAAGATCCGCTGCGCCAAGTGCAGCTGTGCTGGTGAAGCTGACGTTTGGAGGGCAATCGAGAATCACGACGTCGTAGTTGCTCAGCGGCAGAGAAGAGATCTCGCCTCTTGTGGCAGCATCGAAAAGGTTACGCAAACACATTTCGCGTGGACCCTTTGAGTTCGCAATGTGCGTTTCCATGTTGGCCAGGTCGATGTTCGCACCGATCAGATGCGGACCAGCTTCGCCAAAAGGTTTCTTGATCAGGCCTTCAATCTTGCTGTTGTCAGACGCGCTCGGGCTGGGACGCGTGCTCGTCTGCAGAAACGGCGTCACCAGGTTATCGATGGTGCTGTTGATGACAGCCTCTTGAGTGACGCCATACGAGGCGATTTCATCATCAAGAATGTCTGCCTCGTAGCCAAATGCTTGCGTCAGGTTTGCCTGGACATCAAGGTCAATGGCCAACACGCGCAGACCCATGAATTGCAGGTGAACGGCAGTTTCCACAGCTGTCGTTGTCTTGCCTGTGCCGCCCTTGACGACATCAACCACAATGATGACGGGACCTTGACCTGCGGGAGCCTTGGACCACCCCTGCGCTCTACGCCACTGGGCCAGCTGGAACAGGGTGTCGGGCTCGAAAACTCGGGATGCGACAGCCCTTGGATTGCTCTCGTTCGCGCGTTTGATCTGAATGCCTGCGTTGTCGGCATAGGTGCGCAAAGTGTTGTCTGTAACCCCCAGCAGCTGACATGCCTGGCGAAGACGGTACTTCAGGTTGTCGGTGTGAGCGTATGTCGAGCGAGCATCCATGGTAGGCAATCCCAGAGTCAGTTTTTCGCATTGTGGATCCCTAGGATCCCGATGTCAATAGAATTGGTAGGCAAAACAACGAAAACAGAGATTTCGTCTACCAATCATGTTGGAAGGTGTAACCCTGATGAGTGCTCCATTGGGCTGTAACCAAATTTGCAATCGATATGCTCACAACTATCCCGCTGCGCGGACGGCCAACAAACGGCCCATTTTAGGAAGCGCTACAAGCTCAAGGGGTGGCGAAAAGTGCCAGAAAAACGCACGTTTAACGGTTTTGTGTCCGTTTGATCACATACTTACAGTAATCTTACATGCGGGGTGGATGTGGGTGGCATGATTGCCACTCCAATTGACGTGCAATAAGTAATTGCAAAAACCAATTGCCAAATGTCGCTGTATATGACAATTTTTCCAATCTGTGCTAATACTTTGTGCAATTAGAATTGGCGGGCCCAAAATTAGAAAGTGCAATATACATGGCGCATGAAGACGACCTGGATGTTCAAATTTCCGAATTGAAAAAGAAATTGCTGCAATTGGAGGCTCAGCAGGAGGATGCACGCAAGGAAAAAATTGCAGAAGTCGTAGCTTCTATTCGGGCGCAAATTAACGAATTTGGTCTGAAGCCTGCTGATCTGTTCCCTGAAGCGCGCTGGGTTCAAGTATCGCGAGCGCGCCCACTCAAGAAGGATCGCCCCCCCAAGTACAGAAACGAGCAGGGCGAGGTGTGGTCGGGTGGTCCAGGGCGTAAGCCACGCTGGGTGCGCGAGGTCGAAGCACGTGGCGAGGACATCAATAAGTATCTGATTGTCTGATACGACAAAGCTGCTTTTTGAAATCAATCGAGAAGACCCAATTTCGTTAACCAATTTTCAAAAAACGCCGAAAAGCACGCAAAACAGCAACTTTTGAGCAGGTCTTCTCTGTAGTGCGGTTGCTATTCTTCAACGCAACGAATGAATAGGAGTTGCGTGTGTGGCTGTACGACGGTGGACCTGATGGGGTTTGTCTAAGGGTAAATGACGCATCCCCCACGGACGGTGGCTACGTCATGGTATTTATCTTGCCAAGTGGAGACGCACGCTTACTCGCTACTCGTTTCCCGGCGAAATACGTCACGACTTGGCGCACGAACTCGAAACGCTGTGGGGGAGAGGATCTGGAGCGCGTTCTGATCTCTCCACTCCATCCACGCTACGAGAAAATTAAGCGGCTGCTGGCAACGCAGCTGATCCCCAAGGATGACAGCGAAGCAACCCTTCGAGAGATCTCTGTGGAGACAATCACAGAAGAAGTCACGAAGCTCTTTTCTCTTCCTACTTCACCTGCTCACGCAGTGCTGGAGAAGGCCGAGAACTTAGAGTGATCACCGGGGACGAATCGTGCCGAATGAGCTCTTTGATTTTGACAACCCCTGGCGTCCAATCTATGAGGGATGGCAGTCTGCAGCATGGTACGGAGCGATGGCAGTCAGCTTTACGTCGCCCTTGTACATGCCACTGCCCACATCCTTTGCTGCCGTCGCAGGTTCAGCTTGCACTCTCATGGGGTCCTGGCGCATGTACAAGGCCTGGGATCGAGCTTCGGACAAGTCTCGCTCAATGCCAGGGAAGGTCGAGTTCATCACGATTCCCCAGTTGCAAAAACTCGCGCCGAAATTTGCGAGCAAGGGCGAGGTATGGCTAGGACAGGGCTTTCACTGGACAGATTTGGAAGCCAATCGGATGCATGCACTCATTGGCGCGGGTGTTGCCAATGTGTTGGGCAAGAAGGCACTGAACGGGCAAGGTAGCTATTGGCTGCATGGTCTCTCTAAAGAAGAGGACATCAGCGCGCAGCTGATGCTCCTGGAGGGGCATACCCTCATCGTGGGGTCCACAGGCGTTGGAAAGACGCGACTATTCGACCTGCTCATTGCACAGGCCATCCTTCGCGGGGAGCCAGTCATCATCATCGACCCCAAGGGTGACCAAGGGCTTGCTGACAACGCGCGACGTGTTTGCGAGGCCATGGGAGCCCCGGAGAAGTTCATCTACTTCAACCCGGCTCACCCAGACAAATCAGCATGCATTGATCCAATGCGCAACTGGAACCGGAAAACGGAGCTGGCATCGCGTATTGCCGCGCTGATCCCATCGGAAACCGGCGCTGACCCGTTCACGGCATTCGGTTGGAAGGTGCTCAACGATATCGTGAGCGGGCTCATTGCCACCGGACGCCGACCGAACCTGGTGCAACTACGTCGATACATCGAAGGCGGGCCCGACGATCTCTTGGTGAAGGCCTTGCGCGTTCATTTCGTCAAATGCGTGCCGAATTGGGAGACGAAGGTTGCTTCATACGTCAAGAAGGCCAAAGGCTCGCTGCTCGACGGCTACATCGATTTCTACAAAGAAGTCGTGATTCACGAGGCAGAGAACGTGGACCTGCAGGGCCTGATCTCCACCTTCGAGCACAACCGGGATCACTTTCAGAAGATGGTGGCGTCACTGATCCCAATTCTTTCGATGCTCACCTCTGAGCCGTTGACGGACTTGCTCTCGCCGGACCTTGAGCCTGGCCACGACAAGGTGGTCACCGATATGTCGCGTGTCATCCGCAACAACATGGTGTGCTACATGGGGCTTGACTCGCTTGCGGACGCGACCGTAGGTAGTGCGATCGGATCGGTCATGTTGGCTGATATGACCGCTGTGGCAGGGGATCGATACAACTACGGTGTCGACGAGAAGAAATCCATCAACGTCTTCGTTGACGAGGCCGCCGAGGTTATCAACCAGCCAACCATCCAGCTGCTCAACAAAGGGCGCGGGGCAGGCTTTCGAATGTTCATCGCGACACAGACGTTCGCCGATTTTGCGTCTCGTCTTGGAGACGAGAACAAAGCGCGACAGGTGCTGGCCAACACGAACAACAAGATTGCTCTGCGCATTCAGGATTCGGAAACCCAGCAGTACATTGCAGACGGAATCCCCAAGATCAAGGCTCAAGCGATGGCGGTTCGATATGGCCACAACATCGATGCCGACATGCACGACCAATACTCTGCTTCGTATCAAGAGCAGGCAACAAAAGAAGAGGCCGACCTGATTCCGCCTGGGGTGTTGAGTGAGTTGCCTCCTCTGCACTTCTTTGCGCGCCTCTCGGGCGGCAAGACGCTAAAGGGCAAGATCCCCATTCTGGTGTAGCCATGGCATCGAAAAAATCATCGGATGGCAAGCACTCGTTTGCCTCCATCATCCTCATCATCGTGCTGTTCGGAAGCCTGCTGATCGCAGCCCTGGTGCCAGAGCAGACATTCGAAGCTGTGCGGGCCAAGGAACAGGCCCAGATTGTCAGCTGGCTGGGAGAAGATACCGATCAGTGGATTCTTGATCGCATTTTCCGGTGGCTGGAGACAGTCAACGCTGAGGCTGGAAACTACCTGGAAAAGACAGAGAGTTTTGTCGGCAAGCCAGCAATCGATCAATGGATGGTTCACCGGGTTTATGCCGTCACCATCTGGGCCCACGTGATTCTCTACCGAATGGGTATGCTCATCCTGTGGCTCGCCTTTGCGCTGCCATGCATGCTGGCAGCTTTCACTGATGGCTTCTACCAGCGCGAGATTTCAAAAGCCTCGTTCACTTCTCAGTCTCCGGTACGCCACAAAGCAGGTCTTGAGATGGTGAAGCTGATATCGATGCTGATGCTGTTGTGGATCTTCATGCCGGTCTTCATCAGCATCATCATCGCGCCAGTCGCTATTGCTGCCGGATCCTTCGCGTGGTGGATGTGGATGTCGAACATGCAAAAGCGCCTCTGAGGCTGTCCAGATGGCAGGCCAGCTGCCAGGGATTCAAATCAGGGCCGAGGGACTCACGCGGCTTTCAGCAAGCCTGAGAACATACCAAAACCGTGGTTCTTGCCCCCGCAGCGGCATTCGCACTTGCCATTGTGTTTGCCGTCCAAGCACTTGGCATTGCATTCGTGAAGTGAAGGCTGCGACTTGTACTCAATCATGCGGGTCACTGGCATCACGCCGCTGGTGCCCGACGTGGGGTAGCCAACCCGCATGCTGTATCCGTCGTACCGCAGACCCTTTATGCCAGGCCATCGTGCAGCGAACTCTTCGTTTGGCATGCCATAGGGGGCTTTGAGTTGCACTGCCTCACCTGTCACGTCGCTGAAATACTTGATGTTGGCCATATTGCTTGATCCGTAAGGTTCTTCGTTGTTCAGTGGAAGTCACTTTCGAGCTGGTGCCTTATGGCTCCGATGATCACGGTTGAGGAGTCATGGATTTCGAATAAGGCCACGTATCCAGAACCGCCAAAGCTGATGATCAATTCTCGTAGGAATGGGTCGCTTCCTGCCTTTCGGCAACTGAACGGGCTGTGCTGTAAAAAGCTGCAGGCTTGCTCAATTGCCTCCATTGCACGCGCAGGTATGTCTAGATCTCCCGAGGGGCTGGCCAGCTCACGCTCCAGGATGTGGTCAAACAAACGCTCCAAGTCTTCCGCTGCATCCGTGCTGAAGAGCACCTGGTACCGATTCATGCGTTCTTCTTGGCAGCTGCAAGCTTGGCCTGAAGCTTCTCAATCACAACGTGGGCAGGAATACCTGTGCCCGTTGCGACCGTCTTTTGGATCGATGCCAGTCCACGACGGACGAATTCCGCTTGGGCTTGCCTGCGCGAGACTTCATTTCGGACTGCTGTCTCTACCAGCGATGCAAGGTTTTCATTGGGGCCCAATGCTTGCTCCATTTCCTGGCGAAATGCTGGCTCTACGCGAACCGGTGGAATAGTGGCGGATTTCATGAAGCAAATTGTATTGCAATTGCGATGCACAAGCAAGAGCTGCACAGTTCCCTTGCAGTCAAGCACGGCTCGGAAGGCCAGGGGGAGCACGTGCTTTTGTGCGAATCAAGAGCGGAATCACAAAAGCCTGAAAGGCGAAGATTTCTAGCGCTTTTCAGCACCTCCTTTCATGGGGCGGCTACGTAGTATCAAGGGCCATGAGTCAATGGTTCTTAGCCCTTGTTGCGCGCATCGCTTTTGCTACAGCCGCTCTTGCAAGCTTTCCGGTCCTGGCAGGCCCCGCCTGCTTTGACGAAGCGGCGCGGCGATACCACGTCCCCGTTGAGCTGCTCAAGGCGATATCTATGGTGGAGTCGCGTGGTGATCCAAATGCCCGCAACTACAACACCAATGGGAGCTACGACATCGGGCACATGCAGATCAACAGTTGGTGGCTCAAGACGCTGGAGCAGTACGGCATCACAGAAGAAACGCTGCTTGAGCCCTGCGTCAACACAAACATCGGAGCTTGGGTGCTGGCGCAAAACATTGCTCGCTATGGCCTGACTTGGAATGCGGTAGGGGCCTACAACGCAGCGTCCGATTCAAAGCGTCTGGTCTACGCGCGAAAGGTCGCCACCACGCTTCGATCGCAGCAGATGAAGGCTGTGAAAGCAGCTAAACAAACTCAAGGGTGATGGACGGGGAATGCCATGAAATTTGCACTGAGTAAAAGTGAAATTGCAGTTGCGGTCGCGGTCATGCTGTCGGGCATGTCTGGCGCGCAGGCTGCGCTTGTTGCGGGCCTCTGCGAGGTCAATGGTTCGCAGATCTGTGGTGCGGAGCCGACCATCGCATCGAACGGCGTACTGACTATCAGGGGATACGCCTTCGATCCGGAGACTGGCGATCGACCAAGCGATTCCGTTTCTGGCTACGTGATCCTTCACAACGAAAGCACTGGCCAGTATTTCAGGGTCCCGGTGCAGCGCACTGAAGCAAGGCCAGATGTCGTGGTGGACTACCTGCCGGAGAACTTCAATCAAAGCCAGTATTCCATGGTAAATGCTGGCTTTATTGCACAGGTATTCATGGCATCGCTCCCACCTGGCACATACAGTGTCCAGGACGCGCGAGTCATGATGAGCAAGAGCGGAACTGTGTCTTTAGGCCCAGCCCTCGGTAACGCTCAACCCCGCTTCGTTATTGCAGAAGGGGAGAGTCCTTTCCAGCTCATCCAGCAGGATGGTACTGTTGTGCCGCTGAAGATGGCACGGGTCGGCACCTCGTTTGTGGCAACTGGGTATCCAGCACTGCGCGACGGCAATTTCACCATCAAGGCGGTGCTGCCCTCCTATGGCACCCAGATCGAGAAGAGTGTTCCATTCGCTTACCAGCGTCCGACCCTTGGGGTTCCTGTGTCCCTTCCGCTGGTGGATGACTTCCCTGGGGTTGCGGTCAAGATGGCCCCCATTAATCCGCTCACCAACAAGACGTTGGACACCACCTCGCTGTCGATGGTTGTGGAGTCGGGCAATGCCGAGGACCTTTCGATCAATGGTGCCCCAGTTGTTGCAGGCGGCAAGCTCGATGTGACGCGACAGGCAACGAGCTCAGGCGTCTACACGGTGAATGTGAAGGACGCTGGAACCTCTCAGGTCAGCAAGAGCGTCAAGCTGTGGATCAATTTGCCTGATGCCCCGAACATCGTGTTTACCGCTGAAAGGTGGGATCCAGCTTCGAAGGTGCTGGTCAGCAGCTCGAAGGACTCCGCTGCGATCAAGGTTGAGGATATCGATATTCAGGCCAAGCTCGATCCCAGTACTAAGGATCTTTGCTCTTCGCTGACGATGATCCGCCCAGGCTACACGCTCTCGCAGACAGCGGCGGTGAACTGTGCCGTTCGCTTTGGCGACTTGCCCGAGGGGATGAAGTACAACCCCTATGCATCCAATGCACTAAGGGGCTCGCTCGCGTCTGTTGGGGACAATACGGTGAGCTACACAGCGGGCGTCGTGTACACGGACCCGGCAACGCGACAAACAGCTTTTTATCCAGCCAAGACACCTGCGTCGCAGCTGACTCTCAAGGGTGTTGAACCGGCGCTCATCAACCTGTCGTTCGTGAATGACAAGTCCCTGGATGCGTTCTACGCGCAGAACCAGAGCCAGTATCCGAACAATGAGTTCGCATTGGTGGACAAGGTCCAAGCCCGCAGCTTGGGCATTGTGAAAGTGCGCTCTCCGTATCGTGACGTGACCACACGCGTGTCCTATCCGGATGGCACCACAAAGGAGACGAATAGCTCACTCACGGATAGCAATGTCTCGCTGGCCATGCAAGCCTACGATCCATGGGAGCGCTACCCAGTTAAGGTCGAGTCGTGGTACCAACGCGCGCCGGAATTCAAGTCTGAAGTCAATCTTGATTTCATCGGCGTCCCAAGCACGCCCATTGTGGACTTTGAACGCACCTTCACCTCGCATGACAAAGCCGATACCGTGTTGCACGGAATAGTTGGTGTATCCAGAGGCCAGAACATCGTTTTCGATTGGGAGGCGATGGGCAAATGGCAAGTCAGCATCAAAGAAGACAAGACTGGCAATGTGCTGTCCGCTCCTGTCATGGTCGAGCAAAACGGTAGCTTCACGGTCAACCTGGGGCGCTTATCGGCTGGCACCAGATACGTGGTGGCTGAGGCAAAGATGATCGATACAAGCGGGCTGGTCTCCAACAGTTCTGTTGTGTCCAAAAGTCGATCTTTGATCACCGCCGTGGGCGACATGATCGAGGCCAAGTTGTCCGCGAGAGCAATGAGTGGCAAGGCTCCATTCGTCCAGACGATCTCTACCTCCGTCAACGACAGCAAGTTGCTTGCAAATATTCAGGCGGTGACTTGGGAGAGGCAGACGGGGGCTGACCAGTGGGAAGTCGTGATGCGCAACGATACCGATGTGCAAACGGGGCTGAACTACACGGCGACCGTGAAAGACGTTGGCAATGCGACCTATCGTGCTGTTCTCACGAACAAGTACTCGGGTGCCGTCTACAAAACGGACCCGCTTACGCTGACCGCTTTTGATGTACCAACCTTCACCATCAAGGCTCCATCAGTCGTGCAGGTCAATCGACCCGTAACGCTCAGTGTCGAGGCACCGGAGAACTACGAGGCCACCTATGCATGGAAACTGATCACGACCACGGGGCTGGCTAACCCTGAGAAGCTAACCGGGACGGGTAAGACGTTCACGTTCACGCCAACCGAGCTGAAGTCGTACTCGCTGGAGGTAGTTGGAAAGTCGGCCAGTGCGCCAGACAACCCAGCAGCAGAGGTGAAGAAAACGACAGGTGTCAAAGCGGTGAACCCGCTCGCTGCTCGTGCGTCGCTGCAGGGTCCTACCTATGTGGAGACAGGAAAGCCCTACCAGTACAAAGCCACGATCAATGACGTGGTGTCGGGGACAGTTGATAAGTCGTATGTCATCAAAGGCTACTGGATCCTGCCTGATGGCTCGCGCGTTGACGGCGTGGATCTGGAATTCACGCCAAGGAAAGATGACAAGCTGCTCTCCTTCTACACCTATGTTGATGGGTACCCAGAGGAGACATCGGTTTCCACACTCTCTGTGCGTACATGGGACTACACCTGGCCAGTTGAGTGGCGGATCAAGCTGATCCCTCAGCAAACCGACGTGCCCGCAACGGTCAAGTACAGCGTTGAAACACCGAATTTTGATATCAAGAGCCTCAACGGTGAGCAGCTCACCTACACCTGGTCTCTTCCAGACGGAATCACCCGAACCGGTACATCCAGCACGGATGTCGCGGGGACGCTGACGGTCAACAAGCACGGAACCTTCCAGGTCGCGGTGCAAGTAGCCGACACCCGAGGCAATGCCGTGAACATTTCTTCGGAAGAGTTCACGATCTTGCCGCCTGCCTCAGTGAAGGCGCAAATGACTTTGACCTCGAAGTATGGAGAGGAGGTTTTTGCCCCCGGCTCATATTACGTGGGCTTGAAATTGCTTGAGGTTCCACGCGGTGATTCATTCCTTCGCAATGAAATGATGGTCAACGCAGAAAAGGTGGGCGAGTTCACTGGCAGCGGCACGTATATTGCATTCAAGGATCCGGGTAAATACGGATTGGTCGTCAGAACAATAACCAAGGCCGGAAACTACGGTGAAACCAGTATGGATGTTGATGTCAAGATCCCCCCAGCACCGGAATGCAACATCAAGCAAACACCTTCCACAAGCGGGAACCTGCTCACTGCAGATTGCACAGTGGCTGTCGGCTTCATCAAGCAAACATTGTGGACGTATGAGCTTGATGGGGTAGCCCAAAAATCCACGTCAAAGTCTTTCCTGATAAACAAGGCATGGGTTTCTACCGGACGCCTTAAAAATCTCAAGTTGACAGTTGAAACGGATTTGGGAGCTGTGAGCGAGCAGGCAATCCCTATCCAGTGACGCGGCATGTAGGAACAGCCGAAGTGTGATGTAGAAAAAATCACACAAAGGGTCGAAAAGCGAAGAAATTCAGCTCTTTTCGACCCCTTTTTTTTGTTTCGAGCCTCGTACTATCCTTCTACCGCTTTGATGCAAGCGATAAGGAATGAACGTCGTGAATAGGGCTGTGTTACTGACCGTTGGAATTGCACTCGCTTGCACAGGGTGCGCTCCTATTTATATTGATGTTCCTCAGCCCAAGAAAAATATTGTGGTGGCGCAACGCGATGTCACAGTCATTCACGGCGTAGCTGCAACCGAGACTCACAAAGAATATGTCATCACAGATGTGATGAACATGAATGAGTTGAATCCCGAGGAAATGGTGATCTGGGTCTCAGGTGTTGACCTGAAGAAAAGTAAGTTGCAGCGCCCTGGCGAACGGCTAGCGGGTGATGCTCAAGGTGACCGCCTACTTACGTTCAACACAAAGGTTGAGGTCTATTCATTCGGGGTTTCCAAGGCGGGACTCAGTGTGGCTGGGCAGCTGGCGCTTGAGAAATTCAAGGCCAAGACAACAGATCGCTTCTATGTCGAATTTCTGAATAACGACGAGATGAATGAAAAAAACGTCAATCAGATGGTTGACGTATGGCGCGATTTATCCGTGAAGCTGAAAAGCCAGGGGCTCAATACAGCAAACGTGGTGATGGGTGGTAGTAAATATGGGCAAGAAACTAGTGCCATTGTGATGGTGAAGGTTGGAAAATGACAGAAATGCCAATCCCGAATTACGTGGATGATCAAATGCAGGTGTTCTTCTGGGAAGTCGATGAGTTCTTCCCTGCGTTGATCATATTTGTGGTTATGTTCATGTGGGATCAGCTGTTGCTGGGGCTCGTGGCAACCCTGATCTTTGTGAAGCTGTTTGGTCGGTTCAAATCCAATCACATGGCTGGTGTCCTGTTCCACATGGTTTGGTGGTCTGGTGTTATGGCCTTGAATAAGAAGTTTGACAACGGCTCAGTACGGGAAATTGCCAAATGAATTTCAAGGATGCATTGCGCAGCATGAGTCAGCTGCAGGCCTTTACAAAGGCCATGCTCATGTCGAACATTATTATGGCTGTGGGATTGACCTGCGCTATTTTTGCAGTAAGTGGGCAGCGCGAACGCGTTGTTCTTGTGCCGCCTGCATTGGATAGGCGCGCAGAGATTGCTTGGAAATCAGCTGATAAAGAATATTTGAAGAGCTTTGGTCTTTATATAGCCACATTGGTTGGCAATATTCAGCCAAAAAGCTCCTCGCTGGTCCTGGATTCGGTTTCGCAGTTCATGGACCCGAAGATCTACACGGATTTTCGTAGGCAAATGCTGTCGATTATTGAAGATCCTCAGTTCAAATCATCCGGCGCGACTATTTCCTTCCAGCCCAACTCATTGCAGTGGGAAGGCGAGACATCCCGTGTCTTCGTGACAGGCACGCTCATCACCGCGTCCTCGGGTACGCAGAAGTACCAGAAGCAAGTGACATATGAAGTGGGGCTGGCCATACGTGAAGGCCGTCCATGGGTGACCCATTTCCTCAGTTACGAGGGAAATATTCCTCGCACCGTGACGTGGCATCTGAACCAGGCCCAGCGTGACAAGAAAAGCGTGCCGGACTATGCAAATCCGCAGGCCGTCAAGCGATCCGTCCCGGACTCCAATCCATCGGATATGACGGACTTGTCTGCGATGCGCACAAGCATTCCACCGGCTGATGGCCAGGGCCCCACTTCAGGTGCTCCGGAGGCTTCAGTTCCTGGTGCTGCTCCTGCATCGGATCCGCATCCTGAAGACATTATTGAGAAGAAGGAATAGGGCATGCTCGGTATGAAAAAGAACACGCTCTGTGTCCTTGTGTCTTTGCTGTTTGCTGGCGCGGTATCCGCACAGGACGCGGGCACCCAGCCAGTAGCTGCAGACGCGCACAAACGGGCCATCAAGGCAGAGCTTTCCAAACCTGTAGCGCTGAACGTTGCTGGCGCTGCAGTGGATCTCGATCCGAAGCCTATTTCGCAAATTGCCGCTTCAACTGCGGGTACATCTGCCAATCCTGCATCGCGATTTGTGGAGCGCCCAGGCACCGGCTCCAGCAAGTCCGTCGCTACAGCCCCCAAGATCACGCTTCCTGAAGGACCACTTGGCAAAGCTCCAGGTGATCTCAAGTCATCAGTGCTGAGTGCTCAGCGCGCTGGTGGGGTCGGACTGGATTCGATTCAGCGGGACATGAATCTCCCGGGCCTGAAGAAGGATGATCCTTCGCTCAAGCCCTTCGTTCTGCATACGCGCAATGGTGTCAATGAGATCGTGCGCCTCTCGGGAAGGCTTCTCAATCGAATTGCTACTCCATTCGTGAAGCCGGTAGTGGTCGATGAGTCCGGGTCGACCGTGAAGGTGATCGGCAGCGATGTGTACTTCATGCCTGCGGGCGAGACGCCCATTGGGCTGTACATCGTGGATGAGGTGAACACCGGCCAAACGATCTCGCTGACGGTTGTGCCTGCATACGACATTCCTGGTCAGTCGATCATCGTCAAACTGGAAGATCTCCGCGCTACGCAGAATCTTGCGCTCGCTGCAGCTACGCCCGAAGAGGGCGAGATTGCTCAGCCCCGTGCAAGTGATTACACCGGCTATGTGCGCACTCTGATGACTCAGGCTGTGCGCGGAAAAATAAACGGGTTCAACCCAGTGCCTCTGGAAGGCGGTATTGCTCGTCTGGGAACGATTGAAGTGGTGCCGGAAGTCGCCTTCACCGGATCGGTCGTTGACATCTATCGCTATGTCATCACCAACAAGGGGACTGAACCAATCGATCTGGTCGAAACCGCTTTCTACCGCAAAGGGGTGAAGGCAGTGAGCTTCTTCCCCTCGCAATCCTTGACGCCTGAGGGGAGTGGCTATGTGTTCATCATGGCCGACAAACCTGAGTCTCCCGCTTCGTTGCAATGGGAGGGCCAATGAGTCTTATCCAGAAGCTCAACAACCTGCCGCCTAAACAGCGCAGGAATGTGTTGGTCATTGGTTCGATCGTCTTTGTGATCGCTGTGAGCTGGGTTCTTACATCGCTCACAAATGGAAAATCTAACCGTTCACCACGCGCTTCAAAGCCTGAAGTGACCGTGGTAACACCTGCTCGCACCACTGGTGTAGAGCAAGTGGCCACGCGTATTGACTCCCTCGAAAAGGGGCAGGCCGATATGAAGGCAAAGTTCGAGCGTTGGCTTGAGGAGGCGCAAAAGCGGCAGAAGCACGATGCAGATCCAACGCTCGATGCCTTTGGCGATGGCGGAAAGGATTCCTCAAAGCAATCGAAGGATCCTTTGCCAAGCTTGCCCGATGCAGCCAGTGTGTTCGACGCTCCGGCAAACAAGCCCAAGGACCTTCCTCCACCACCAACGCCTGCAGCTCCTCCTACGCCCGCACTGCCAGCCACAGCAACTGCTGATAGCGGTATGCCTCAGGACGCCGCGCCAGCTGCGCCACCCAAGAAAACCATCCGCTTGATCAATGAAAGTGGAGTCCTCGACGGGTCGCAAGCCGACACCAAGTTGAACAAGCCTCAAACGGCGGCGAAAGCTGATAAGCGTGACTCGGCTTTCATTCCTAGTGGATCCATGTTCACAGGCGTGTTGCTCAATGGTTTGGATGCGCCGACCTCATCTGTAGCACAGAAGAATCCCACGCCAGTGGTTATCCGCGTGAAGCGAGAAGCATTGCTGCCAAATTTCGCGTCGATTGACGTGCGTGAGTGCTTTGCCATCGCATCTGGCTACGGGCAGTTGTCTTCCGAGCGCGCAATGATGAGAACAGAGGCACTCTCTTGTGTGCGTTCGGATGGGAAGGTCATCGAGAACAAGATCGAGGCCTACATCGTTGGCACCGACGGAAAGGTGGGCATACCAGGACGCTTGGTATCTAAGCAGGGCCAGATGATTGCCCGCTCGTTGCTCGCGGGTACGTTGGGGGGGCTGGGCCAGGCGCTCAATCGATCGCGTGTCCCATCGCTCAACATCGATCCGACACAGGATCGAAACCTGTACCAGTCCGATTCACTTTCGTCCATCGGGCAATCGGGCCTGGCTGGTGGTATCGCCTCATCCACCAACATGATCGCCAAGTTCTACTTGGACATGGCCAAAGAGACATTCCCTGTCGTGGAAGTACCTGCTGGTGAGGTCGTCACTTTGATCATTACCCGTGGAACCCAACTTCCCCTGAAGGGCTCCACAAGCCTGCAACGCATTGCCGATCCGAATGTGCGCCAGCGCAGTCCTGCCGCAGCGCATGGCCAGCAGTCAAGCCATCAGTCCGAGGACTCAGGTGACTCCCTGGAGGATCTACCCCGGACGATTGGCGCAGGCGTTCCGCAAGCCATGTCTCAACACGTGAATAGCGCCGTGTCTGGCCAGCGGGGCGGTACCTCTCCCTCGGCGAATTTCAGCAACGGCCTGGGCTGGTGATTAGGTGAATTGATCATGAAGATTCCACAAACTTTTATGCGGCTGGTGCCGCTCCTGGCCAGCTTTGCAATTACCGGCTGCGGCTCGCTGCTCAACGCTGGCGGTAGCTCTGATTTCAACTGCGATCGAAGCAACAACTGCCCAACACCCCTTGAGGTGTACGACCAGACAAACGGCGCCCCTGCAGGCGTATCGAAAGGACGTACCCCGGAAGGGTGGGCGAAATCTAACGTCAAGTCTTCCAGCTCCGGCAAGGATCAAGCTGGAAATGTTCCAGCGCTCCGCCTGGATCTCACCCAGATGACGCCTGAGGCCAGCATGGTGACTGCTGCAGCCCCACCAGCTCGTCCTTTGCGTGAGCCCAGCCAAGTCATGCGGATCTGGATTTCACCTTGGAGAGATTCGAGTGACAGCCTGAATTGGTCAGGCTACGTCTTCACCGAAGTTACGCCAAAACGCTGGAGTTTTGGCGAACAAGAAGTGCGTCATCAAGGATTGCCGCCTTCATTTTTCCCGCGTTAGTTTTCTTTAACCCTAGAAAGGACCTTTCCATGAACTCCATCAACCAAACGGCTGGCAACCAATCGGCTGCTCTGTCCAACAAGGCTCAAGTGGCTCTGCTGCTTGCTGTGGCAATCATCATTCCCATGCAGGCAATGGCCGGTGCTGGCGGTACCGAATTCACGCAGGTCTATGACCAGCTGACAGGCTGGGCCAACGGCACGCTGGGCAAGGTGCTGGGCGTTGCAGCTCTGCTGGTGGGCCTGGGCGTCGGCGTGATCAAGCAATCCGTGATCGCCGCTGTGGTGGGCATCGCTATGGCTCTGACCGCCGGTTTCGGCCCAGGCGTCATCGATGGCGTGATCTCCACTGGTGTTCGCGTCACCAACATGATCTGAGTTTGCAACGTCCTAAGGGGAAAGAATGTCGGCTATTCACCAAGCGATGCAGCAAGCAGCTGCGCGCAGCTTGCCAGATGAGTTCATTCCAGTGAACGCATACGATGAGGAGACGGGAGTCTTCCTTTGCGATGACGGATACATTGGGGTGTGCTACACGGGTAATCCGGTGAATGGCGCTGACGACACGACAGCGGAAATGCTCAAAGGGGCTTTTTCGCTGTCGCTCCCTGCAGGTTCGTTTATCCAGATATCCCTGCTGGGGATGCCTGATATTGACAGCATGCTCGTCAACTACCGCTACAGGCGCGAAAACGGCATCGACCGGATTCAAAGCCCGCAAGCGCGCAAGGCACTCGAAACGTTCTATCAACGTCGCCTGGAGTTTCTATCCAAGGCGAGATTCGAGTCCAACAGCCCAACAACCGGAGTCAAGATCCACGATCGCACGATCGTGGTTTCTTTAAAAATTCCGTATGCGGGCCTCGAACCCAAACCTGAAGATGTTGAGACCGTTGCTGAATCCGGCGCGAAGCTCAGCGAGTCTCTGCAGGCGATTGGATTGTTCACACGACGGGTCAACCGCGAGGAATACCTTCGCATCGCATACCGACTGACCCACCCATACGATGAGCAGAAGATTGATCCGGTAAGGGACGATCAGCTGCTCAAGCACCAAGTCTTTGTGCCAGGTGAAAGTATCGAAGTGCGCAAAGACGCTTTGGAGTTCTCTGACGGCACGCTCGCTCAGATGCTGAGCGTAGGGCGCTGGCCAAAGAAGAATGCCATGTCCCTGATGGCATACATGATTGGGGATCCCCTGGGGGCGAACAATCAGATCAAGCTGCCATACCACATCAACCTCACCCTGCATTACCCCGCGCAGTACCAAAAAACAAGCGCGATGAAGCAAAAAGCAGGGCTGATCAACTATCAAGCATTCGGGCCGCTGCCCAAGTTCGTTCCAAAGCTGTTTTTTAAGAAGCAGGGGATGGACGTGCTGGTCAATGCTATGGAGCAGGGTGCCACGGTGGTGGAAGGCACTCTCACTTTGACTGTCTACGGTAAAGAGCGTGATGAGGTCTCTCGCCAGATGGCCACGCTCAGGACCTATCTGCAGTCCTTCGACTTCGCCATGGGAGAGGAGAAGTACATCCTGTGGCCACAGTTCTGGAACTCTTTCCCGCTCTTCCCAACGGTGGAGAGCATTAAAAATACATTCCGCTTCAAGACACTGGCTGTCGAGCAGGCGATGACCTTTGCGCCGCTGTTGGGGGAATGGAAGGGAACCTCATCGGCGATGCCGATGCCCGACAAAGGGCATGGCATGTTGCTTCAGAGCAGGCGAGGGCAGCTCATGGCGCTCGATCTGTACGACACATCCACCAACATGAATGGAGTCGTGTTCGCGGCTGCAGGCTCCGGCAAGAGTTTCTTCACCCAGATGCTCGTCACTGAGTACCTGTCGATGGGGGCCAAGGTATGGGTGATCGATGTGGGTCGCTCCTACTACAAGCTCGCCAAGATCATGGCGGGCATGTTCATTGAGTTTGGGAACGATTCGGGGCTGTGTTTGAACCCGTTCACGAACGTCGAAAACATCGATGAGGAAGTGGGGTTGATACAGGCCATCATCGAAAAAATGGCTGCTCCTGAGGATGGCCTTGATGACTATCGGCGCTCTCGACTTGAAGAGGCGATCAAGGCCGTCTGGGGCAACAAAGGCACAGCTTCCACGATCACCGATGTCGCAAACTATCTGCTTGGTCAGGATGATCAGCGTGTCTCTGATATCGGCAACATGCTGTACAGATTCACTGAGCACGGCTCTGAGGGGTACTGGTTCAATGGCAAAGCCAACCTGGACATGGACCGCGATCTTGTGGTGCTGGAACTCGAAGAGCTGAAGGGCAAGAAAACCCTGCAGCAAGTGGTTCTCATGCAGATCATTGCTGCGATTCAGCATGAGATGTACCTGTCAGAGGATGGTCGTCCAAAGGTGCTCATCATTGATGAAGCTTGGGACCTGCTCGATGATCCGATGGTGAGCCGCTTCATGGAGCATGCATACCGCCGCTTCCGTAAGTACATGGGCTCGGCCATCATCGTTACCCAATCTATCGCTGACCTGTACAAAAACGATGCAGGCAAAGCGATTGCCGCGAACAGCGCATTCAAATTCATTCTTCGCCAGGAGGCGGAGGTCGTCGACCAGGTGCAAGAGGCCGGTTATCTGTCGCTGGGTGAGTATGGCTTCTACCAGCTGCGCTCCGTTCACTCGGTGCCTGGCAAGTACTCCGAAGTGATGATTTACACGAACGGGCAGCTGGGCATCTCGCGTTTGATCGTTGATCGCTTCACTGGGGTGCTCTTCTCTACAAGTGGGAAGGAGCGCAATGAGGTCATTGACGCAATGGAAGATGGTGTTGAGCCAGTCGAGGCCATTGACGATTACATCGCCAAGTACGGATAAATCATGAGCAAAGAAATTTCCAATATCAAGCCTTCGGAAGAGAGTCCTGAAGCTGCCCCAGCGCCAGCCGCTGCCGCCAAAGACTCCACCGGTATCGTAGGCATGCTGGGCGATATCGCGGTTATGGCTGTCGTGGCCCTCGTTGTATCTCTTGGTGCCATCAAGTACCTGCCGAAGACGTTGGGGCTGAGCGGTGCTTCAGGAGATCTTCCCGTTGCAACAATTCAGTTCGATGCTTTGGTGCGTGAGCAGATCGTGAGTTTGAGTGCGCAGGTTTCTTCCGGCGAGCTGGCTGTGGAAGAGATGCCGAAGCGCAGTTCAGCGTTCACTGCAGCACTCCTTGAAAAGCTCAAAGCGCGCGCCGCTGAAGGCAAGGTGATCATGCGAGCGGAAGCTGTGATCGCCGCCCCGGCAGACGTACCTGATTACACGGATCAGTTCCGCTCGGAGCTGATCGCCGATGGTTTGCTCAAGCCAAGCGGCAAGAAGTAAAGGGGAGGTCACATGTCCGCGACTACACCTACCCTTGAGATGGCCGGTGAACCCGTCAAAAGGGGCTGGATACGCCGATTCCTCCGTTACTCACTTTGGTCATTCGTCTGGCTGGTCCTGCTGTTGGGCGGGCTGGTGCTGGGGATGAAGCTCACAGGCCTTCGCATCGGAATTGATGTGCAGCGCCTGATTGGTGAACCTGCCTGCATGCCTTCACTGGTGTACCTCTGGCACAAGGGATTGCCGCGTCCACCGCAGGTCGGTGATGTGATTGTGGCCAGCATGCCTGATTCCGGGCTTCACATCGGTGCTCGGCCTGGAGACAGGATCGTCAAGGAAGTCTTTGCAGTGGCAGGGGACCACATCCGGATCCAAGGCACCGAACTGTGGATCAACGGAAAGCACACCGATCGCCTTTGGTTGGCCAAGAGCCTGCCGGGAAAAAAGTCCGGTGACTTCGATGCTGAGTACACGCTCAAGGATGGTCAGATTTTTCTCATGGGAACAACGCAAGAGAGTCTTGATTCTCGTTACTGGGGGCCTGTAAATCGTGAATCGATCATTGGTGGCGCAACTCCTCTTTTTTAGCGCATTTCATGTTGTCGGTGGTGTGGCCAGTGCTGCCGATGCAGCTGATTCTCGCGCACCCTGGCTGAACAATCTCCCAGCTACGGCTGCACAGCCCCTGCAGCTTCAAAACGCACCTCAAGGCACCCTGCGTGACTTCGGTATCAGCAATCCGCAAGGCACAGCCACGCCATGGATGAACGATGTCAAGAACAAGTTCATGCAGGAGGGGCGTGTCTCAAGTAAAGATCCTGGTGAAATGGATTTCGAGATGCAGGTGTTCATCTCGGAGGGGATGCCTGAAGGGGTCCTTCGCCAACTCTTCAAGCAGGCCCTTGATGACAAGCCGGGAAAAATCCGTTTTGTAGTGAGAGGCTTTGAACCTCAGAAGCTCGGAAAGCTGCTCAACAAATTCCGAAAACTGCTGCCAGATCCCTACAACGATGATGTTGTGGTGGAAGTGGATCCGAATGCGTTCCGCACCTACAACATCACTACGGTGCCTGTGTACCTGGTCAAGGACAACAACAAGTGGTACCAGATCAATGGAACAGCAAGTCTGGAGACCGCCAGAGAGTACGCCAAGAAAAAGGGCGCATACAACGCTGGTGAGTCCTACGCAATCAAGGAACCAGACATCCTGAGCGTGATCGAGGCGCGCGCCCAAAATTTCGAATGGCAACCTGTTCTCGACAGAGCTCGTTCGCGCATTGCGGCGAATCTCAAACCCGGGTTTGATTTGCCTACGACCAACCGAGATATCACAGCATATTTCGAGCCGACATTCACTGCACCGCATGACATCACCTCACCTGGTCCAAACGGTGCTGGAGAAATCACATTGGCCAGGGCAGGGCAGACCTTCAGGCTATTGGAGTACACGCGCCTGCAGGTGCCTGTCATCGTTTTCGATGCCTCTGATGAAAGGCAGATCCGCCTCGTGCAGAGCTGGCTCAGGAAGCCCGAATTCGCGTCTGCAGATCTGTTCATTGTGGGGACTGATGTTCAAGTCAAATCGCCACGCATGCCGGTGACATCCGAGCTCTCGCGAAAGCTCAAGCGGCCCGTATTCCCGATGATGCAGCGCCTTAGCGAGCGATTTGGACTTGAGGCGGTACCGGCAATCGTAGAGCAAGAGGGTGTGCGATTGCGCCTTCGGTATTTCGATCCGCAGACCAACAAGGAATAAACGGATGCGCAAATTGGTCAAGTCAATTCTGCTGGCATGTGCTCTCATGTTGTGCATGGGCGGGGCTCACGCCCAGGACTCCAAGATGATGAAGCTGGTGTGCAACAGCTACAGCCCGCTGGAGACCATGTTTAAGGACGTGTGCTGGTCGGGTATGTTTCCATTTCGCCTGATGGGTGCCACGTTCATGAGCGGCAAAAGTGGTGTCCCGACTGACGCGAGCAACAAGATCATTTGCGCGTGCGGCGGTGATCTCAAGGAAGGCAAATTGCCGCGTCTCGGCTTCACCCTTGGCTTTTGGGCCCCATCCAAGATCATGGATGTGACGCGACAGCCATTTTGCCTGCCGTCGTTGGGTGGGATTGAGTTGCCACTTGGCGATATGTCCTTCCTCAATGGTGGCGCGAACATGGGGCGAAGTGACCGGCATGAGGCCTTTGCAAACTGGGCGCTCTATACGTTTCCGATCATCTACATGCTGCGGTTGATCGACGATGGCGCATGCCCAGCAGATGGCATGACTGAGTTCGATCTTCTGCAGGCAAGCCCAATGTTCCCCAACTGGAATGATGTACTGGGCAGATACACGACATTCATCAATCCGGAGATGATGCTCTTCACCGGAGTCACCTCACTGTTTGCACTGCCAGTGGATACAGCGGCATCGACTGCTGGAAGCCCTATGAACAGCTTGTTCTGGGTGGCTGGGGGCTGGGGTCCTGTCTATCCCATCACGGGCTTCTATGGCAATGGCAACGGTCGAATGATTGACCCTGTTGGGTTCACGAGTCTCACTGCCATGCGTGGGGTGTCATTGTTGCACCGGCTGGGCATGCTCAATGAGACCATCGGAAATGACAATCTATGCGAGCGACATCCGCGCTTCATCATCCGAAAGGATGCGTATCGCTGGCAGTTTCTTGCTCCCTCACCTGAGACCAGTGGTCGCGCCCCTGAAGCTGGGCCACCTACGCAGAGCAGTTCTCAGGTCACAGAAGTGAACCCGCCATCCAGGTTCAGCTCGTGCACGCACTCAACAGGCTCCTCGACTGCTGCGTGGGGAATGTGGCGCGATGTTCCCGCGACTGGTGAGGACCACTCGTATTTGTTGTTCCAGTGGACCGATTGCTGCTTCGGCATTACACCGGATTGAAGAGGTACGACATGTACGCGAATACCGAAGATTACGATACCCTGCCGCGCCGAAACAAAGCACTCATGTTTGGTGGTCGCCTCATGCTTGCATGGGCGATCCTTGGCATGCCTCTGACATCGCTCAACAGCTTTGCACAGGGGTTTCCAACTACCCCTACGACTACGGAGCTGAAAGATTCCGCGCAGCAGATGCGCGCTGATGATGCGACCAGCAACACGCTTATCAACAAGCGGGCTTCCAGGCTTCTCAATGGCCAGTACAAGGACAACTCGCCTCTTCGGGGCCCGAAGATCATTGACGATGGCACTGAAGTTCGCAGCCCCAAGATCATCGCTGACCCAAACGAAGCCGCGCGAGCTGCAGCCGCAGCTGCAAAAGCGGCACCTCCTAAGTCACGACAAGAAATCGTCTCGGGTGCCCAGGCCGGTAGCAATGTCGGAATGGCCGTCTATCCACGCGCCGATGCAGGCACAACGGCAACCGTTAATACCCGAGCTGAACCCGGTGTGAACGACACATCCGGAAATCGGGTGAACATCAACCAGGTCATGCCAGGCTTCCGGCAAGATGAGGTGCAGCGGCTCCACAATCTTGGGGCTGACATGTTCAACAATCCCTCGAATACCAAGGCGATTGCAGAGAAGGCACGCAAGAACATGCGCCGTGATGGCTGCAGAAAAACAGACTTCGTCATGAAGTCACTGCAGAACATCGACCTTGCGCCAAACTCCCCGGAGCATCGCATTCTCAAGGTCGAGTTTTTCGACGTGACGAAAGAGCCGATTACCGGAACGAACCCAGTTGAGTACAAGACCATAACGACACCTACGACCTACAAGCGTGGGAACGTCAACTGGTTGGTGCCGACCCTGGGTGCCGCTTCCACCGTGTATTGGGACATCGTGGATGACTCCTACGCCATTCGCTATACCTACACGCCATACACTGAACCGCTAAATGTATCCGTCCGGCCAACCCATCTACCCCGAATGAGCAATTGCAAGCACCATCGTGTCCACGTAAACCATCGTGCACACCATGTCTCAAGAGATTCCCCATTCGCGCTCCTGTGTCCCCCGCACGCGCCGGGTCTACAGCGCGCAATTCAAGGCTGAACTGATCGCTGCGTGCCAGCAGCCCGGCGCATCAATTGCCGCCACAGCGCGTGAACATGGCATGAATGCCAACGTGCTGCATCGCTGGCTCAAGGAGCATCGTCTGGGCCAGCACCAGAGCGCCTGCGATACCGCGCATGCTGATGCGTCCGGCATCGCCCCACACTGCGCCGATGCAGCGGCTGAGCCAATGGCCAATGCACAGGCTGTTTGTGCCCCAGCGCATCAGGCTCATCCGGTGCCGTCCAACCCCGTGCCCGCCTTCATCGCGGTGGCGCTGGGCTCGCCGGTGATGGGGCCTCAGGCAGCGGGTGTACAAGCTGCCCCAAGTGCTGCATCGGCAGCTTGCTCATCAGACATCCGCATCGAGTGCTGTCATCACGGCACCCTCGTGACGGTCAATTGGCCGCTGGCCGCTGCTGGCGAGTGTTCCCGCGCATTGCAGGGTTTGTTGCAGGTGCTGCGGCAATGATCCGTATCGACGCTGCCTGGCTTGCCACGGCCCGCTGGACATGCGCGCCGGCACCGACACGGCGCTGGCCCGCGTAGTCGCCGTCTTCGGCGCCGCCCACCCTCACCATGCCTACCTGTTCGCCAACAGACGCGCCAACCGCATCAAGGTGCTGGTGCACGACGGCATAGGCATCTGGCTGGCCGCTCGCCGCCTGCACCAGGGCAAGTTCGTCTGGCCGACGCCAGGCGATGAGCAGTGGCAGTTGGAGCCTGTCCAGCTTGACGCCCTGGTGCTGGGCCTACCCTGGCAACGCATGGGAAACGCCGGCATTATCACCATGGTCTGAAGCCGGCGCGCAATCGGTGGATCTGCGCATGGCAGCGCAGTGCCATGCTTGGCACACTGCCTGTCATGTTGATGCAGCCGCAATTCCTGGATGATCTGAGCGCCGAGCAGCTGCGCGAGATGACCACGCGGCTGCTCACAGAACTACGCCACAGCCAGGCGCTCAACGCCAAGCTCACCCACGAGAATGCGCTCTTGAAACGCATGAAGTTCGCCGCACAGTCCGAGCGCTTCAACGCCGAGCAGCGCAGCTTGCTCGAAGACGAGATCGAGGCCGACTTGGCGGCTGTCTGCTTGGAGATCGAGCAGCTGCAGCCTGCGGCCGCTGCCCCGCAAGCCAAACAACAGCCCAAACGCCAGCCGCTGCCGGCCAATCTGCCGCGCCGCGAGATCCGCCACGAGCCCGATTCGACCACCTGCCAGTGCGGCTGTCAGATGAAACGCATCGGCGAAGACGTGGCCGAAAAGCTCGACTATGTGCCCGGCGTGTTCACGGTGGAGCGTCACATCCGTGGCAAGTGGGCCTGCGCCCAATGCGAGACCATCACCCAGGCGCCGGTTGAAGCGCATGTGATCGACAAAGGCATCCCCACCACCGGCCTGCTGGCCCAGGTGCTGGTGGCCAAATACGCGGACCACTTGCCGCTGTACCGTCAGGAAAGCATCTTTGCGCGCGCCGGTCTGGCCATTCCTCGCTCGACTCTGGCGCAGTGGGTAGGCACCTGCGGCGTGCGGCTGCAGCCGCTAGTCGATGCGCTCAAGGCGGAAATACTCGGCCACCGTGTGCTGCACGCCGACGAGACGCCAGTGCAAATGCTCAAACCTGGCAAGGGAGCGACGCATCGCGCCTACCTGTGGGCCTACGCGCCAGGGGCGTTCGAAGACATGAAAGCCGTGGTGTATGACTTCTGCGAGTCCAGGGCTGGCGAGCATGCCCGCAACTTCCTGGGCGACTGGAAGGGGCACTGGTTTGCGACGACTTCGCCGGCTACAAGGCCCTGATTGCCAGTGGCGTGACCGAGGTGGGCTGCCTGGCGCATGCCCGGCGCAAACTCTTTGACCTCCATGCGGCGAACAAAAGCCAGCTTGCCGGGTTCGCGCTGGAGCAATTCGCCAAGGTCTATGACATCGAGCGCGAGGTCAAGGAACTGAACGCCGATCAACGCAAAGCCATTCGTCAGCAGCACACCAAGCCGATCCTGGATGCGTTGCACCAGTGGATGACATTGCAGCGGCAGAAACTGCCCGATAGCTCAGCAACGGCCAAGGCCCTGGATTACAGCCTCAGGCGCTGGACGGCGTTGACACGCTTCGTCGATGACGGGCAACTGCCCGTGGACAACAACTGGATCGAGAACCAGATCCGGCCCATTGCCATTGGCAGAGCCAATTGGCTGTTCGCCGGCAGCCTGCGCGCGGGCCAGCGGGCGGCGGCGGTGATGAGCCTGGTGCAGTCGGCGCGCATGAACGGGCATGACCCCTATGCCTACCTCCAGGACGTGCTCACAAGGCTGCCCACGCACAAGGCCAGCCGTATCGACGAGCTCTTGCCGCACCGCTGGCAGCCCACTGACATCTGATCGTCAGCAATGGTCGCCATCGGCGGTCAACATGGGTTTGCCGTGCGCTTACTGATAGCGGAGCTCGACGGAGAGTTCACGCTCAAGCAGTTCTTCAACAGCAAGGGCGTAGTCAAGCTCAAGTCAGGAAATCAGGCGTTTCCTGACATCGTTCCCAAGGAGCCGCAGGAACTCAAAATTTGGGGCGTTGTTCGCAACAGCGTGAAAACCTTCGTGTAGATGGCCAGCCGATGTTCGCCTTAATCGATGGAAACAATTTCTACACATCGGCTGAGCAGGCATTCAGGTGTGCTCTCAAAGGCCAGCCAGTCATCGTGGCCAGCAATAACGATGGCTGCACAATTTCGCGCTCCGAAGAGGCGAAGGCCCTTGGAGTCAAGATGGGACAACCGCTCTTTCAGCTCAAACCATTGATCGCGCACAAAGGGTTGGTATGCTTGTCCGCGAACTTCGAGCTCTATGGCGATCTGAGCGATCGGATGATGAGTTTGGCTGCGGGGCTGGGACCAATTCAGGAGGTCTACTCAATAGATGAAAGTTTCATTGGTGGCTTGGATGGGATCAGAAATTTGACGCAGCGGGCGTGGGCAGTGCGGGCGCGGATTGAGCAGTGGGTTGGAATTCCATGCTGTGTTGGTTTGGGCCCGACCAAAACCATCAGTAAGCTCTGCAATAAAGTGGCCAAGGATGCTGAGAGAAAACCTGGTAGCTACCCAGCCGAATTCGTCCGAGTGTGCAACTGGCAAGAGATGGACGCGCGAATGCAAGAAGACATCTTGCGAAGGACGCCGGCAGGTGACATCTGGGGCGTTGGTAAGCGGATTAGTCTGCAACTGGCTGAACGTGGCATTCTGACGGCCTTGGACCTCGCACACATGCCTACTTCGATCGCTCGTACTCAGTGGAGTGTGGTGCTAGAGAGGACTGTCAGAGAGTTACAGGGCGTCAGCTGCATATCGATAGAGCAGGCCCCCCCTCCTAAAAAGCAGATTGCTTGCACGCGAAGTTTCGGACATCCAATCTCGACGCTCGATCCACTCACCGAGGCTGTCAGTGAGTTTGCTTCGCGAGCTGGCGAAAAGCTTCGCTCTCAAGGTCTACGTGCAGGAGCTATTCTGGTATTCGCGCATACAAGCCCGTTTCGGCCTGGCCCAAGGTTCTCAAAAAGTGCAACAGTCACCCTGCAGCCATCAACTTCAGACACGCGGATCCTTGTAGGCGCTGCAGTCAAGGGGCTGAGGTCAATATTTCAACCAGGCCATCAGCTCTCAAAAGCAGGGGTCATGTTGCTAGATCTGGCCAGCGGCCACTCGATGCAAGATGACATGCTGGCTGAGTTTCTTCCGTACCATGACCAAAGCCCTCTGATGGAGGCGGTGGACCACCTGAATCGACGGTATGGAAAAGGTACGCTCAGGGTAGGTAGCAGTGGCTTTGAGCATGTGGATCCAGATGGCTGGCGCATGAAACAGGAGCGGAGGACCCCACGCTACACGACCAGGCTGAATGAGGTTCCAATTGTTCGTGCTTGACGAAACAAGGAAGTCAGCCGCCTAAAATACGTTTATTGCATCTGTTCTCTCTAAGAATTCAGATGGCGTACTACTATATGGTGTATTTCCATTTTTTCACTGCACATAGGCCCCTATGACAATCTCAGAAGAGTTTTCTAGAACACCGCCTCATTCCATTGAGGCAGAATCAAGCATTCTGGGATGCCTTCTTCTAGACAACGAATCTTGGGATGTGATAGCAGATATCCTCTCTCCCGACGATTTTTACAGAAATGAACACCGGGAGATATTCCTGGCTATTGCGCAGCTCATTGCGGTCAACAAAGCTGCTGATGTAATTACTGTACATGAGCATTTGCTTTCGTCGAAAAAGGCAGAACAGGTAGGCGGCATGGTCTATCTGAATGCCTTGTCTCAGTATGTCCCCGGAACTTCAAATGTTCGCAGATATGCAGAAATTGTTCGCGAGCGTGCGATTTTGAGAGGATTGGCAAAAGCGGGTAACGAGATAGTGACCAATTCCTATGACACTGCTGGTCGCTCCGTGGAAATAATTCTTGATGAAGCCGAAGCAAAGATTTTGTCTATTGCAGAAGCGAGAGCAAAGGGCAGAACTGGTTTTCAATCAATTGATGCGCTCGTGATCGAGAACCTGGATGAAATTCAGCGCCTCGCTGATGATCCGAAAGCAGTAACCGGCACTTCCACCGGATTTATAGACCTTGATAAGTTAACAAGCGGTCTGCAGGACGGGGACCTAGTCATTCTTGCAGCAAGACCCTCTATGGGTAAAACCTCGCTGGCCATCAATATTGCAGAGAATGTGGCTCTGAATGATGGGAGCCCAGTCGCAGTTTTTTCCATGGAGATGGGAGCTTCGCAACTGTCCAAGCGGGTCCTTGGTTCCATCGGAAGAATCAACCAGTCGAATCTCAAATCAGGCAACCTCTCCGACGATGAATGGACGCGGCTGTCTGAGGCTGTGGAGAAACTTCGCACTGCCTCCATTCACATCGATGAGACAGCTGGCTTGACACCGTCGACGTTGCGTGCGGAGGCCCGAAGGCTAGCCCGCAAATGCGGAAAGCTTGGTTTGATCGTCGTGGACTATGTGCAGCTCATGAGCGGCTCCGGGGTTAGTACCTCGGAGAACAGAGCGACCGAGTTGGGCGAGATTTCTCGCGGTCTAAAGATGCTGGCCAAGGAACTCCAATGTCCCGTTATTGCGCTTTCTCAGCTCAATCGCTCAGTAGAGCAGCGAACCGATAAACGACCAATGATGTCCGATCTCCGTGAGTCGGGGGCATTGGAGCAAGATGCCGATGTGATCATGTTCATCTACCGCGACGACTACTACGACAAGAGCTCAAAAGAGCCCAACATCGCAGAAATCATTCTTGCCAAGCAGCGTAATGGCCCCACGGGGACTGTAAAGCTGTTTTTTGAAAAGTCACAAACCCGTTTCGAGAATCTGGCCACGGGATCCAGTGAGGAATATTGAGAAGGGAGGCCTCCTTTTTTCATACCTCGGGTAAATTCGGATTACATGACCTGGCCATGTTCGTGATACATTAGTCAAACAATAGAAGGGCTCTAGCACATTTAATTTCCTTAAATTTAATCCGGGTATTAAAATTCCCATCGCTATGACTGATATTCCATCCTCGTCGGTTCTGATTGATCTGTGGCTCGATTCGAGCAATGACGAGTCGCGATCCAACATTGGCATCACGAATGAGGAGTCCTATCGGTATTTCTGGAACACCTGGATCAAGTTCCTTGCAGTGGTCATTGGGACCGAAGGTGAAGAAAACCAGCAACTGTGGCAGATGGCTACCCCAGAGATCGTCCTGCAGTTTCTCAGTTCTGGAACAAAAGCCCGGAAGATGGAAGAGGGCGTAAGCGCCATCACCAAGCGCAGGTACTGGCGGCTGCTCGATCGTATTTATGAGTTCGCACTGGCCAATCACTGGGTGGAGCGCAATCCCGCGCTTGCGATTCGTCAATGGGAAAAGCCTGCCCAGGAAAATCCCAAGGGAGCCATCCTCAACCACAAGCAATGGTTGAGTGGCCTGTCCATGCTCGATCAGGCATCCGCGAACGAACCCATCCCGGCGCGCAACCACGCTATCTTGCTGTGCCTGTACGAAACGGGCATTACGCCCGAGGAAGTCCGCTCTCTGACCCTTCAATCCTGCGTGCGAGATCCGGCCACCGGCAGCATCACGCAGCTGCAGATCGACGGTGCCGGAGTGAACCAACGCCGTCGATTCACCGCCAGCAACACGCTGGCCTCAGCCTTGGCCAACTGGCTTGCTCACCGTGAGCAACTGAGCAAGGCACACAAGACCGAACACCTGTTTTGCTCGACCCATGGCCGAATGATGGGGGCGGATAACCTGCACCTGCTGGTTCGCGAACACCTGCTCATGGCCAATGCCACAACGGACACCGATCCAGCAATGCGGCTGGGGCCCCAGGTCATCCGGAATACACGTCTGGTCCATTGGGTCAACCAGGGAACGCCCAAATCTCAGGTTGCCGTGTGGGCGGGCCTGAAGAATGAAAAAGGGCTGTATCACCTGGCCGCGCATTTCAACCCGCAGCTCGACACGCATTTACCCGGCTGATGCTTGACACGGGCGGAGCTGCTGCACACCTGCAGGTGAAGCAGGCATGGCCATGCTCGCATGGGACGCACGTCGACGCGCCCCTCAGTTCACAAGCGCTCGATCGCCAACCAGCACCAGTTGCTGGCGCTGGCCAACAAGCCACCTGATCCGGCGAGAGTGCTGGGTCCAGCTCCGACTACCTGACAGCACCGAGGTGCTGGCCACCTGATCAACATCCACCGCCGTCGACCGAGCACCTGGTGCTGGTGCGCTTTGTGCTGCGCTGCGCGGGGTCGTCTCAGAAAACGGAAAATAAAGCACGCTAAGACGGTGGCAGCGGTCGCAATGGCCTGAACTTCCCCGCACCGACCTTGGCACTGCTGCGCCATAGGTAATCGCCGGTCAGGTTGATATGCTCCCACCCCAGCGGTGACAGATATTGCAGCAACGTGTCGTCCAGCGCCTTGCCGTGGGCACGCAAAGCACTGGTGGCACGCTCCAGATAGACCGTGTTCCACAACACGATGGCCGCCGTCACCAGATTGAGGCCGCTGGCCCGGTAGCGCTGCTGCTCAAAACTGCGGTCGCGGATTTCACCCAATCGGTAGAAGAAGACCGCCCTGGCCAGCGCGTTGCGCGCCTCGCCCTTATTCAGCCCCGCATGGACGCGGCGGCGCAGCTCCACGCTTTGCAGCCAATCCAGAATGAACAGCGTGCGCTCGATGCGCCCCAGCTCGCGCAGGGCGACGGCCAAGCCGTTTTGGCGCGGATAGCTGCCGAGCTTGCGCAGCATCAGCGAGGCCGTCACCGTGCCCTGCTTGATCGAAGTGGCCAGCCGTAGGATTTCATCCCAATGAGCGCGAATAGCCTTGATGTTCAGCCTGTCGCTGCTAATCATCGGCTTGAGTGCATCGTAGGCAGTATCGCCCTTGGGAATGAACAGCTTGGTGTCGCCCAGGTCGCGGATGCGCGGCGCGAACCGGAATCCCAGAAAGTGCATCAGGCCGAACACATGATCGGTGAAGCCCGCCGTGTCGGTGTAGTGTTCCTCGATACGCAAGTCAGACTCGTGGTACAGCAGGCCATCGAGCACATAGGTCGAGTCGCGCAAGCCGACGTTGACCACCTTGGCGCTGAAGGGCGCGTATTGGTCGGAGATATGGGTATAGAACGTCCGCCCAGGGCTACTTCCATACTTCGGATTGATATGCCCGGTGCTCTCTGCCTTGCTGCCGGTTCGGAAGTTCTGGCCGTCCGACGATGACGTGGTGCCGTCGCCCCAGTTTCCGGCGAAGGGTTGTCGAAACTGTGCGTTCACCAGCTCGGCCAGCGCCGTCGAATAGGTTTCGTCGCGAACGTGCCAGGCTTGCAGCCAAGACAGCTTGGCGTAGGTGGTGCCAGGGCAGGACTCGGCCATCTTGGTGAGCCCAAGATTGATACCATCAGCCAGAATCGTCGTCATCAGCAAGGTTTTGTCCTTGGCCGTGTCGCCGGTCTTCAGGTGTGTGAAGTGGCGCGTGAAGCCCGTCCATTCATCGACCTCCATCAGCAACTCGGTGATCTTGAGGTGCGGCAGCAACATCGCCGACTGGTCAATCAAGGCTTGCGCGGCGTCTGGCACCGCTGCGTCCAGCGGCGTGATCTTCAGGCCCGATGCAGTGGTGATGATGGCATCCGGTAAGTCGTTGGTCGCCGCCATGCGGTTGACTGTGGCGAGTTGCGCCTCCAATAATTCCAGTCGGTCATGCAGATATTGGTCGCAGTCGGTGGCCACGGCCAGTGGCAATTCGCTGGCCAGCTTCAGGGTGGCGAACTTCTCGATCGGCACCAGGTATTCGTCGAAGTCCTTGAACTGGCGCGAACCCTGCACCCAAACATCACCAGAGCGCAGTGCGTTCTTCAGCTCCGACAGGGCGCATAACTCGTAGTAACGCCGGTCAATACCCTCGTCGGTCAGAACCAGCTTTGCCCAGCGCGGCTTGATGAATGCGGTTGGCGCATCGGCGGGCACCTTGCGCGCGCTGTCGCTGTTCATGCCGCGCAGCACGTCGATGGCATCGAGCACACCCTTGGCGGTGGGCGCGGCGCGCAGTTTGAGCACGTCCAGGAACTGCGGCGCATAGCGGCGCAGCGTGGCGTAACTCTCGCCGATATGGTGCAGGAAATCAAAATCGGCAGGCCGCGCCAGCGTTTGCGCCTCGGTGACGCTGGCGGCGAAGGTGTCCCACGGCATGACCGCTTCGATGGCGGCGAACGGATCGCCGCCGCTTTGTTTGGCTTCAATCAGCGCCTGACCGATGCGGCCATACATCCGCACCTTGTCGTTGATCGCCTTGCCGGAAGCCTGGAACTGCTGTTGATGCTTGTTCTTGGCCGCATTGAACAGCTTGCCGATGATGCGGTCGTGAAGGTCGATGATTTCATCAGTGACGGTGGCCATGCCCTCGATGGCCAGTGCTACCAAGGTGGCGTAACGCCGCTGCGACTCGAACTTGGCCAGGTCGGCGGGCGTCATCTGGCCGCCCTCGCGGGCGATCTTGAGCAAGCGGTTTTGGTGTACCTGCCGTTCGATGCCAGCAGGTAGGTCAAGCGCCTGCCAGGCTTTGAGGCGTTCGATGTGTTCAAGCATGTGGCGCGAGTTCGGCTTGGCGGGCGATTGGCGCAGCCACGCTAGCCACGTCATTTTGCTACCATCCTTGCGCTTGAGCAGTTCGTCCAGGCGCTGGCGATGGACAGGTATCAAGGAATCGGCCAATGCCGCATGGATGCTCCGGTTGGCACGGGTAATGGCCTCGGCGCTTGCGCGCTCGATGGCATTCATGGCGGGTAGGATGATGCTCTGCCGCCGCAGGTTTTCAACAAGGGTGCTGGCCAGCACAATGCCTTTGTCTGTTTGCAAGGCCAGTTCGGTCAATGTATGCACGGCTTGCCGGTAGTGACTCATGGTGAAGGGCTTGAATCCAAACACCGTTTGCAGCTCGACCAAGTGCTCCCGCCGTGTCTGCTCGCGCTGGCCGTAATCGTTCCAGCTTTCCACCGGCACCTTGAGTTGTGCGGCCACCATGCGCAGCAGGGGCGGAAATGGAGGTTCATCGACGCCCAAGAAGATGCCAGGGAATCGCAAGTAGCAAAGCTGCACGGCGAAGCCCAATCGATTCGCGGCGCCGCGACGCTGACGGATCACCGACAGGTCGGTTTCGTTGAACGTGTAGTGCCGTATCAGCTCGTCTTTGGCATCTGGCAGTGCCAGCAGACTTTCGCGCTCGGTGGCGGACAGGATTGAGCGGCGTGGCATGGTCAGTCTTCCCGCAGGTACTGGTACAAGGTTTCGCGGCTGATGCCGAAGTCACGGGCCACCAAGGTTTTTTGTTTGACGATGACCCCAGCCCGACATTTCGCTGGACTGCGCTGAAGCCCGATACAGCAGGTTTATCAATAACTTACGCGCGTCCATCATATGCCGGTGCTTTCCGAAACCTGACCCGGCTTCCGCTCTCGCGGCCCCTATGTGGCTCTTGGAAACCGGGTCTTTCCGAGGAGTCATCGTGGCCAAGATCAAGCTCACCAAGACCGCCGTGGAGACGGCGCAACCCCAGGCGCAGGACATCGAACTGCGGGACACCGTGGTGCCCGGCTTCCTGTGCAAGATTACCCCGGCGGGCCGCCGGGTATTCATGCTCCAGTACCGCACGAACGCGGGCGAGCGTCGCAAACCTGCCTTGGGCCTGTTCGGGGAACTGACCGTCGAGCAGGCCCGCGTCATGGCGCAGGACTGGCTGGCTGAAGTTCGCCGGGGCGGCGATCCCGGGGTCCCCTCGTTTTCAGTGCAATAACTGGCGGTACGCAAACCCAGCACTGGCGCGGGGGTGGTGTTGGTAGATCGTTGATTCTGTTGGCTTTCCTGTTCACCTTCAAATCCGGGATTCGTGGCGTCAAACCGTGATCGGTTTCATCCGTTGGTGCCAGTTATCGGTGCTCCCTGCCGCGAGGGCAGGATTTGGTCGGCATAACGGTCAACAGGAAAGCGGAACACGCCTCGCAGGTTGATGCTTTCCAGCCTGGTGGGAGCAATTTTTCCGATCAGTTCCGGCGGAATGGCCTGGCGGCGGTTCGACCAGCGATCCAGAACAGCCTGCATTTGTGACGTGTTCCACGCCATGACGATGTTGGCCAGCAGACTCAACGCGTCGGCCACAGCCTGCATTTCGTCCACACGTTTGGCCTGTGCCGGGCTGATCCGGCCGGTGTAAATGGCGCGCTTGAGGGCGTTGACCGCCTCCCCCGGTTGAGCACCCGGCGCAATTCATTCCTGAAAGCGTCCTTAACAAAGTAGTCGGCAAGGAACGCGGTTCGCAGCAAACGTCCCAATTGCACGCCAGCGTCATAGATGGGGTCACCCTGGGCAGCAGAGCCAAACCGCGCCAGTGCTGCCACCGCACTGGCGTGACCACTCATGACCGAAGCCGCCAGATGCACCAGGCTGTCCCAATGCTTTTCGATCAGGGCAACGTCAACATTGGCCTCGCACACCGCAGCTATTTCGGCTGGCACCTTGGCGCCGCGAGGCACGAACAGGTGGCGTTGTTTCAATTCCTTCAACCGCGGGCAAAGATCAAAGCCCAACAACCGGGCCAGTGCCATCGCAAAATCGGTGTAGCCGTGGGTGTCCACCGCCAGTTGGCTGGTTTCAAGGCGTTCCTGACGTATGACGCCTTCAATGGCCACGCCAGCTTGGCGCTCATTGAGCACGAAGGGCTGTGCGTGAAAGATTCCCCAGCGGTCGCGTACATGGGAGTAGATGCCAATGGAGGGCGTGTTGCGCCGGGGATCAAGCCGGGCCTGCCATACCCGCTTGGTTGTCTCCATGCTCATCATGTCAGAAGACGCCAGGTCTGAACGGCCCAAGTGGTGGCGATCGGGTGGCGTTGCATAAACTCCAGCACCGCCTGGCAAGCCTGACTCAGACGGCGTTCGTCCCGTGCCCAGCGCATGGCCTGGCGGATGCTGGTGGCAGACAACTGCGGAATCATGCGCGCGCATTCGATGGCTGTCAGACTGGTGCCGTGGGCCATGATGCCGGCATAGACCATCAGCAGTTCCGCTGTTGACCGTGGTTCACGGCCGAGCATGATCCAGCTGAAGCGCACCTGGGCGTCAACGGCCAGAATCACTTCAGGCAATTGCACTTCGCCGATGCGGTGATCCAAAGCCGCCCGTAGCTTGGTGACTTCGGGGTCTTCGTCTTCGGCGGGTAAAACTGAGAGGTGGAGTTCATCGTCGACGCGCAGTACGCCACTGCGTGCCGCCGCAGCCACAGCATCGACACCTGCAGTTACCTTGGCCAACAATGGCTTCAGAAAGGTGGCCGCCTTGCCGGGCAGCGACAGACGGGCATAGTGCTTCTTGGACTCGTCCTTCCAACGTTCGTCCGTGAAGAACAGGCGTGCACGGCCCCTAAAACTCAAGCTGTGCTCGATCCAGACCGATCCATTGCGCACCGCGCGGCGCAGGGCAAACAAGGTGGCAACCTCCAATGCCCGAAACGCCCGTTCCCGGTCTGGGCTGGATATGGCGGCTTGCCAGACCTTCCCCAGGCCTGGCGCGACAACGCCATCCGGCAACTTTCTGATGTTACTGGCGTAATAGGCGCTCAATTTCGTCAGGGCGTCGATGGTGGGATGCTCTCCGGTGGCTTGCCATGGAAGCTTTGCAATTGCCACAAGCAGTGAGCGTACGGGGCGAATGACATCAATCAATCCTTCGCGCACAAGGGAGGCCCGACTGGGTGGCTTGCGTTTCTGGGTTTCGATGACCAAGGCTTCAAGCCGTGCGCGCAGCTCGGCGTCCGGCACAGCGCCCTGGGCGCTCAAGGCCACGAGTTCGGCCAGTAGCGTTTTGTACATCGCCGCCCAGTTGACGGTGGCGGGGACCTCGGCAGCGGTCTGGCGCCACAGATCGGCAATCCGGCGCTGCACCATCAAAATCAACTGGTCCGTGGTGGTGAACAGGCAATACCGCAGAAAGCAGGCGACCTCCACGGTGCGCGCGGGTTCCTTGATCTTGGCGCCGGCAGACGGCGGCCGAGAGACTAGTCGGCGCGCGTAACGGCGCAAGATGAGATCGGGGATGTCGGTCAGGTGTTTATGAACGTCCAGCTCGTACAGCAGATCGATGCGTTCAAGTACCTCGCTGATTTGGCGGGTTGAGTGCTTGGCCGGCGCCGACCACAGCCAGCTTTGTTGGGTTTGTCCATCTGGGCGCAGCTCTGCAACCGAGGTTCGCCACCGATCAAGGGTTGCCGGATCGACGCTGGCGGCGATTGCAGCACCTGTCTCCGCTTCGAGCTGGGTGAGTGCGCTCGCAATCAAAGTCCGGATGGCCCGCTCGTGCACGATCACCAGCTTATTCTTGTACAGCCATTGGCGGGCCCTCCCGAGCAGTTGATCGCGGTCGGCGCAACGGGCCACTTCGTCCCGCAGTTCACGCACCAGGGAGCGGCGTTGGTGCTCGCTCATCCACCGAAAACCAAGGGCCGTGCACGCTACTTGCTGGTGATCGAACAGTGTCTTCTCCCGCCCGTACAGCGTGCGCAGCGAAGCCACATCAGGGGTGGCAATGCCAAGTTCCTCGCTCAAGTGGCGCCACAGGGCGACGGGAACCACCCGAAAGGCATACAGCAGGCGGCCACTCATGCGCAAAAACCCGATATGCAGCGCCAGACCGAGCTTGTGGGCGTCACCCCGGCGCGCATTGATTGCCTCGCGCTCTGCACCATCGAAGGTGAAAAACGCCTTCATCTCGAAGTCACTGATATCGCGGGGCAGCTCACGCATCCCCAAAAACGTCGTTTGCCAGTCCTGCATCGTGAACCCCATTAGTGGGAGGCCACGATACCCGTTTGAGAAGTGAACAGGAAAGCCAACAGAATCAACGATCTACCAACACCACCCCCGCGCCAGTGCTGGGTTTGCGTACCGCCAGTTATTGCACTGAAAACGAGGGGACCCCTTACCTCGAAGGGTTTGCCCCCGGGACCGAAACGCGCATGGATTTCCATGACGTTCAGGTTTATCTGTCCTTGCAGCTGCCACTTGAAATGCTGGCGCGAATCGAAAAGTGCCTGCCGTCCCTCATGCCTGCAATGGTGGAATTCATCGCATCTGTGGAAACGGAAGCCTATATTGCTTCATACGCCCATCAGGACGCGAGGATCCAATTCCTTCAATCGGCCGCGCACTACTACAACCAGAAGCTAGGAGAGCTGCTGGAGCAGTCACGTCCAACATGCAGACCTCTGGACGAAGCTCTGTACATCCACGCCAAAACGCTGGAGGTGAGGCACTACGCCGGGTTCAAAACAGTCCTGAGCAGCTTGGAATTCCAAAGGCCTGACCTACCTCGATTAGATGTAGTCGGTATAAGAGAGGCCAGGGCACAGTTGCTAGATGAGATTGACTATGGAAACACCGTCGAGAGTTTCAGGAACATAGCTGAGGCCTTTTTCGATAGGCCTGTCAACAACGCCCAGGTTAAAAATGCAACCCAGCTAGCAAGACACGTGTTGAAGCACTACTTATGGATCACAGAGGGTGTCCCGTTCGCGATTCGCTTGCCCATTCCCTTCGTCAAAATGTTTGCAGCAGTAATGTATGCACTTCAGCTTGGTAACAATCCTGCCGCTCACAACCACATCCCTCACATCTTTGGCCTGGGCCAAGCACCTAAGAGCATCGTGACTGCGATTGAGGGGGAAGTCAACGAACGGCATGAGGAGTTTGAACACATCATCGTGGACGCGGTGGACTGGTACAGGGCAGCTCTCCTCAATTCGCTTCCTCTGCAGAGGGCAATCTTGGAGATGCGTGACGTGATCGAGCAGGGTGTGGGGCGTCTGTGTGAAGTCAACGACCTGGATGTGATGGAGAAAGCACTGGCCATGATGGTAAGAGCCCCAACTGCCAAAGAATGGGGGGCTTGAAGGATCTGGGCACCCTGCATGCCCCCTGCTCGGTTGAGCTGGGGGCTTCCGCTTTTTTTTCTCATCCGTCGCTGACTGGCCTTTCTGGGCGGTGTTCATTTAAAATGCCTGTTCATTCGCAATGAACATGGCGAAAAAATGAACAACAACGGCATTCTCACTAAGGCGACCTTGGCCACAAGCCCCATCTTGAACTGGGAGGTTCTTGAAAACCGGGCCCTTCCATCACCAGGCGATGCAGATGCCTTCCTTGCATTGCACATGAAGGATGGTGCGGTTCACCGGTTCGCGGTGGAAGTCAAGACCGTAGTGCGAATTGAAACCTTGAGAGCACAGGCAGCCCGTAGTTCAACAATCTCTCGTCACCCAAGTGGGCTAGTTGTTGTTCCGTACATGTCGAAGACAAATGCCACCCTTTGCCAGGAAGCCGGGTTGAACTTCATAGACACAGCTGGGAACGCCTTCATCGACGTTCCCGGTTGCTATGTCTACATCACGGGCAAGCAACGGCTTGAACAAGAGCCTGTTGGATCTGGCCATGAGGTGATGGGGTCTGCAAGCGCCTTGCGGGTCATCTTCACTTTACTGACAGAACCTAACATGCCGGGAAGCCCAATCCGCGACATTGCGACAAAAGCGGGGGTCTCACTCGGCTCAGCAGCGAAAGCGATGGAAGGTCTACGACGCCTGGGCCACTTGAGCCCCGGTGATACCAAAAGCCGCAGACTTCTCGCTGTTGACACCCTGCGGACCGAGTGGGCCCGCAACTACCCCATCGCACTGCGCAACAAGCTCAAGCCTCAGCGGTACGCACCGCAGAATGAATGGTGGTGGAAGGATGTCAAGCTGCAGCCGGAAGAAGCGGCTTGGGGTGGTGAGGTGGGGGCCGCGCTCAAGACCTCCTATCTGCAGCCCGAGCAGGCCACCCTCTACTGCTGGAAGGATCGAGGAAGATTGTTGATGCAGCATCGCCTACGACCCGATCCCAACGGCACTGTTGAAATCCTCGACGCCTTCTGGACGCCTCCCAGTTCCAGCGCTGAGCCCATCGCACCTTTACTGCTGATCTACGCGGACCTCATGACCAGCCTGGATGGCCGCAACCGCGAGGTGGCAAACCTACTGAGAAAAGACATCTTCGATGCTGAAACGACTTCCTGACCGCGACATAGACCCTATATTGCGCGCGATCCTGGAACAGGCGCGCAACGCTACCGATGCACTGGAAATTCCATTCTTCGTGGGCGGCGCCATGGCTCGGGACATCATCTTGACCCACGTCTTCGGGCAGGAAGTGAAACGCGCAACACGCGACGTGGACCTCGGACTCTACCTTGACGGCTGGGACCGCTTCCGGAAACTGAAAGATGTACTGGTTGCGAAAGGCTTGTTCCACACAGTGCCTGGCAAGCCCCATCGACTGCACTACGGATATCCAACTGGCATCCCACTAGATCTGATCCCATTTGGGGGCATTGAGCACCCTGTAGGCGAGATTGCGTGGCCTCCAGGCAACGACGTAGTGCTCAACGTGGCAGGGTTTGAGGACGCGTATCGTAGTGCGCTGGTAGTAGACCTCGGTGGGGGACTGGTCATCAGAACATGTGCCCTTCCGGCCCTTGCCGTGCTTAAACTCATCGCATGGCATGACCGTCGCAAGTCTTCCAACAAGGACGCCACCGATCTGCTGTTCATCGCACAGAACTATGCTGCCGCCGACAACATGGATCGGCTCTATCAAAGCGAGTCCGAGCTGATGGTAGCTGTTGACTACAACCCTGAATTGGCAGGCGCCTACTTGCTTGGCAAGGACGCAGCACTACAGTCGGGAAACGATACTGCGGCTTTTGCCAAAGCCATCCTTGAAAACGAGGTGTTGCAACAGGAGTTGATCGACCAAATCGTACGTGCGAAAGCGGCATCGCAAAGTCGCGAAGATGAGCAGAGGTATACCCAGTACCTGGACGGATTCCGCACGAGCTTCCTCAAACAACTGAGTGAACTCGGCCAGTAACAATATAGGATCTTTGCAAGTTTATGAGAACGATTCCTAAAGCCGTTCCTACTGAATGTGCAAATGCCATTGGCTCGCCAGGCTCGAGGTTTGCAGGTTCAACGAGAACCTACACGTGGGCTGGAAGGCGTACATCGCACGGGGGGTGGTTCCATCGAGGAGGCTGCAGAGCACTTTTGCTCGATGTCTCGGACTTTGCTCTCCAGCGACCCGGATTGTCGCCAACACAAACCTCCGATTGTTGTGCTGGAGGCGTTTGACCGGTTGCTGACATCGGACGCGGAGATCCGGGATAAGCGGCTCAGCGATGCTGAGGCGACGCAGGAGTTGGGCCTGAGCCTGAGGGCCGCGATGGCAGAAGGACTCATCGTTGCTGCCAAAGATGCGGGGCTGCCCACTGGACCGAGGCTGGACTCTGACTGGTGGCTGCATGACAACCCGGTTTCGGGCGACCCAAGGGCCCAGTGGCGCCGGGACAGATCTGCGGAGCGTAGCAGGTGGGTATTGATCGCGTCGGTTTGGTTTGTCCTGGCGTGGGTGCTGGGGGCTCTGTTTGATCCGCTGGCGCTGGATGACCAGGGCACGCAGAGAATCACAAACTGGGGCGGGGTGGACTGCCTGCTGTGGTTGGTCGTGTCGCTGGTGCCGGTGGCTGCCTGGCGCCTGAAGGTGTTCTGCGACCGCTATGTGAAGTGAGTAGGGCGGCTGTTTGCCGCTCAACAGTCACTCGCGGTTGAGCCGCAGCCCCGCGAGGAACCCATTTGCAAAGGTGGTGCGCAGCAGAGCCCTCAGATCTTTGTCGCTGGGGTTGCATGAGGGCATCAAGCTGCGGGAGTGTTCTTGCACGTTGGGGTCTTCGGAGTAGCTGGTGGCCAGGATGTCAATCGCGATCCTCAGGTGAGGGGGGATGTCATCGTCCTCTTCGTTGCGCTCGTCTTCGTCTTCTTCCTCTGGCTCTCCATGTTGGAGGGTCAAGAACCAGGAGAAGTAGTCCTTGAAAATGTCGCAGCCCTCGTGCCCGTGCTCGTCGTGCTCCGCCATGTCTTCGATGAGCCCGTCAATGAATCTGGCAAATCCAGATGGAATGGGCACGGGGCCCTGAAACCCCGGCAAGTCGTTACGGTTGAGAGCGGCCTCAGCAGGCCCGCCACGCGGAAAGAGGATGACGGTCGGGCTATAGCCCATGATGGCGAATATCAGCACCCGGTAGCCACCGAACTGGGAGGAGGTGCTGACGGCCTCGAAGCAAGCCAGCAGCTCATTTTCATGGCTAATCGCCTCGTAGAGCTGGATGACGTTCTTGGCGGTATTCGCCACAAGCAAGCATCCCCCAGTGGGGCGGGCGCGCTCAATTTCGCCATCGCTCAGGTGGATCGTCGCGCAAAGGTCCTCCAGCTGCTCGGAGGTAATCGGGCCGGTGAATTTCAGCCAGGCGTTGAAGGTGCGAAGGGGGATTTCGGCTTGACGGCACAGGCCCTTTTTGCCGGTGGGCCACATGGCCGCGAGTTCGTTGAGTCCGATTATTGGCTGGGACAGCCATACGGGTTCGCTGACGGGCTGCCTGCGACCTTTTGATTGTTTTTCTTTGGTCATGTTGAACTCGTTCGGTTATCGAGGCTGCTCCACACCCCTCCTAGTTAATCCCCATCTTAGTCGCTGAGGTTGTGCTCACAAATGCATCACGCAATAAAAGATTCACTTTGTCACCTTCTTAAAACACATTGGAAAGTGAGTCCAAACCAGCATTTGGCCCTCAGAAACCCCTGTTTTGAGACGTTTTCATAGGTGGTTGGATTACATATCGCGCCCCTTTCCGGTGGCCGCTGTCCAGCGTCGGGGGGATTCACGCCAGAGTGCTTCGCACTACAAAAAGGGAGCACCTTGGGGGTGTCGAAGCTGCGCCAAGGGCGGGCTGCAGGGGGGCTCGGGAGGCCCTTGGTCACCAAAATACGGGGTACTGTATAAAATGCCAGTATGTACGCAAGCCCAGTACCCTGCGTTCCTTCGCCCCTGATCCTGCCGGTGTGACTCCAACAAATAAAGTGCGTCGGACGTAAATAAAGTCCGTCGGTGAAATTCCGCATTGAGAAATTAGTGCCGCCTCATTTGAGGCGGTTCATGTATCGACGTATGTGGAGGGGCGGTGGGCTGCTTTAGGCTGGTTGCGGACATACGGGACGCGTCCGCGAATGAGTACTATCGGCCAGGAGCAGTCGGTAGTGGCAGCTGAAAGCGGACGCTCAACGGCCAAGGTAAGCTGCCCGCCGTTGGCGGGTCAGCTTGACTGCCGGGTTAGCCACGTTTTTTTGCTTCACGAAATAACCAGCCCGAAATGACGCCGAAACCTATGCTCGCACCAGGCGACACTAGTAAGGCAAGAACCAGCCAAACCAATGCTGAAAATGCAGCAAATATTCTAAGTTGGATTGCTGTGTAGTCGCGATCCTTGGATACCACCGCTGCGAGCAATAAAGCATACATAGATGCAGGCCAGGCGAACCACAAATTTGATGAAAAGCTTTGTAGCCCAGGAATTGGATTCGCGCCTATTTCCGGTATGGAACCCCATGTAGCAGAAAACAGCAACATTGAGGCGGTGAGCCAAGCGAAGAGGACGTCCCAGCGGGATAGGTAGGAAGGCATCGGCTAACGCCTGAGTTAAGCGGCGGCGAAGCCGTCCGCCTTGAACGAAATGTTATGCATTGTCTCGTCTGATAATAGTGATGTATTCACTAACTGATTGAGGCAAAATGGTGTCGTTTAACCTTAATACGGCTCGTAGCAAGTGCTCTCTTATGCCGGAGCGAGATTTGTTATTTCCGGCATGTTGAATTGACTCAGAAACATCTTGAAGGACGCGCGACAACTCACTGCATTTTTCTAAATTAGCAGTCTTATCAAAAATGATGTCATCAATTACGTGGTTTGAACTTGGCTTATTACTTTTTGAGCAAGGGCATGTTGAATTTCGCGATCCTTGGTAAAGCTGATCACCTGACCATATGAAATTTGAATCTTGATAAGCTATCGAAATACCATAACGATTTTCTGTTGGGTATCCAACATGACTCACATTTGAGCAGGATGAGTATCTTGTTACAACGTAAATTCCAAATTCTTTCGCTTGTATGACGTATTTGTCTAGCATTGATTCCAAGCGATGCTTGATGATGCTATTTGGCGTGGTGTTGTCCCACGAAAGGTAACCGTTAGAGTTTTTGACGCCAGAAATTTGCTCTAGCAACTCTTCTCTGAGATTTGCGCAGAATTCAAAAAATGTCATGTGTGCCCTGGATTGCATAACGTAATGTAGACCGCACCAAGCCGCAGGCCATATCTGGCGCTTGCGGTCTAAATTGGCGTGAATAAAACGTGGGAAGGGGCTTGTAGCCTAGCTTGACGGCGTATAGGCTGTATGAAAATACAGTACTAAATTCAGCCATGAAACCCGCCTCCCCTCCTGTGTTGCGCGCCACACGGTTGCTGGACCAGGTCCGTGAGCGAATTAGTTACAAGCACTATAGCCTGCGCACCGAGCAGGCCTACGTGCAGTGGGTGCGCATGTTCGTCAAATGGCACGGCTTGCGGCATCCACGAGAGATGGGGCAGCTGGAAATCGAAGGTTTTCTAGCCATGTTGGCCAACGAGCGACGGGTGGCGGCTGCCACACACAACCAGGCGTTGAGTGCACTGCTATTCCTCTACCGCGAGGTGTTGGGCATGGACCTGCCATGGCTCGATGGCGTGCAACGCCCGCGCACGCCCAAGCGCATTCCTTCGGTTTTGACGGTAGATGAGGTGGCTGTTCTGCTATCGGCGCTGCCGACCGATATGGCCTTGCTGGCCCGACTGCTGTACGGTACCGGCATGCGGCTGATGGAAGGCCTGCGCTTGCGGGTCAAGGACGTAGATTTTGACCGTGGGGTGGTCGTGGTACGCCAGGCCAAGTGCGACAAGGACCGGGTTGTGATGCTACCGCGCAGCCTGGCAGCCGAGCTGCGCCAACAGGTGCTGGCTGCACGCGCGCTGTGGGAGCAAGATCGGCAAGCGCAGTGCGGTGGCGTGGACGTTCCGCATGCCCTGGAGACCAAATACCCCGGCGTGGGGCAGCGCTGGGGATGGTTCTGGGTGTTCCCCGCTTCCTCCCTGTCGGTGGACCCTCGCACGGGTGTTTGGCGGCGGCATCACGTCTATGAGGAGCGATTGCAGCGCGCACTGAAGAAGGCTGTGGCACAGGCGGGCATTTGCAAACCCGTTTCTGTGCACACCTTGCGCCACAGCTTCGCCACGCACTTGTTGCAGTCGGGCACCGACATTCGCACGGTGCAGGAGTTGCTGGGGCACTCGGACGTGAGTACGACGATGATCTACACCCATGTCCTGAAAGTCGCTGCCGCAGGAACCGCCAGCCCGCTGGACTCCTTGGCCTTGCACTTGCGGCCTGCCTGAATGACGGCTTTATAGCTTCTAGCTGGTTGGCGGCTCAGGGCCCTGACCGGAACTAGCAACGTCCTACAAGCAGCCGCTCATATGAGCGAACTTCACTCGGACGTGCTAACCACAAACGAAGGTATATGCCCGGCATCGCAGAAATCCAATGCTTGCTCATACGAAAACCCTTGTTTTACGAGCCACTCCCTCAACTCTTCCACTGTCGGAAAGATTGGACTGACAGGACTTCCTTCGCTGATGTTTTCGTAGACTTGATAAGCCGTCTTCAGCGTTTCGTCCGTGTACCACAGCTGTTCAAGGTGTGCTCCTGCGATGTACTCGCCCTCATTGTCTTTTGGGTGCTGAAAGCCCAGCGGCACTCTCAAAATTTCTCTTCCCATCGCCTCGCTCCTAATCAATGACTGCTTGTGGCCGATAGCGCGCGTTCGGCTTTATAGAGCGTATGTCGGCAACCGCTGCAGAGCCGACTTCAGCATGAGACGGTTGCAGATACTGACCTTCAGAAATCGGTACCTGTCGATTGGTAGAGTCACGGCTGCTGACCAGTCAGGTAACTAGCGCGGCCCACTTCAACGTCATCCAGTGGCAGCGTGGCTTAACGTTCCCATGACTTCAGCCCAAGTACTGGGACGAGCCGCTATGTGAGCAAGCCCTGATAGCAAAACGCACACTGGACGGACTCGGCCTGAAAGGATGCCGGCCGAGAAGCACGGCTTGATTGGCCCGATCACAGCCGGAGTGACAAGAATTGCAAATGAACTGAATCACTACCGCGACGGCTCAGCCCATGGCATCAAGTGCGTAGCCGGCGATCAGTGCCCCGCTCACTTGTTTGAGTTGGTCGCGGCTGTTGTAGCTGTAGGTGAGGGTGCCCAACCTCATTCTGCAGACGAGCAAAGCGGTGAGTGTGCAAACGGCGCTCAAGCCGTTGCTGCCACCAGACACCATCTTGTGCACCGATGGCAGCGTCACGCTGGCCAGCGCCGCCCGGGCACTGGGCGTGCAGCACCAGGCGGTGAATGTGAGCCGGGGCCAGCGGGTCAAGGGCCCCTGGCATGTGCAGAACGTCAATGCCTATGTCAGCAGGCTGCGCGCTTGGATGCAACGCTTCAAGGGTGTGGCAACGAAATACCTCGATGCTTACCTGGGCTGGTTCAGGATGCTGGACCGATCAGGCCCCATGGGGTTACAGCCCGCGCTGGTGCTGGGGGCTGCCATGGGGAATCAAGATGTCACTAGCATTCGCTAGAAGAGCCTGATTTTGTTTGAAGAAATAGCTGGCTGGGGCAAGAAACAAGACCTGACCCCAGCTCCCTGCTGGGGCCGCAGGCAAGACGCATCACTGCGCTATGTCCAAAGCCTTGATCCTGATGGGTGGCTGGTGCGCTGCGGCGCAACCAATGCTTTGAGAACCAAGTGCTCGGTGAGTCCGAGGACGGGGGATGCAGTCTTGAAGGAGCAATCCGGATGGACAAAAGGGTACGCTCTTGCGGTGCAGGGGGCGTGTATTTGCCACTTGACGGGGGCGGCTTATGGGTGACTCCAGCGACTCGCTATCAGCAGAACTACGCGTCAGATCAAGGGCTTGCAGATTGTTTAGGGTGGACTGCGTAGCCCCGCCGCCGACGCTGAATTAAAACTGAGCCAATTCCGAGCGCATCCAACAGAAAACTACTTTAGCCTATGCCTTTCAATCAAATCGGCAATATCTTGCCGCCCCCACTCCTGAGCAAAATCAACGGCCCCCATGTCTCTCATGGTCGTGCCGGTGTAGCGAGCGTCGATATCAATCCCCGCATTAAGCAAAATTTCTACTACCTCCTTATGTCCGCCATGGATTGCCGCAAATAATGGATTTCTATCCGGTTCTGACACATCAAATGAGGCACCGCAATCTATAAGAAACTTAACCAATTCAACGTTTCCAGAATACGACGCAACGTTTAAAGGGGTTCTTTTAGAAGTTCCACCCTGAACGTTAACATCTAAACCAAGCCTCAACAAAAGCTTGACCATATCCTTATTCCCACAATCTGTCGCAATGTGCAGCCAAGAGCCCAAAGGTGTTTCCAGATGCAAAAAATCTGGATTCGCCTTTAATATCAACTCGACCAGTTGAATGTCACCACTCTTGATGGCCGAATTCAAATCCTTTATTGCATATTTCATTACTACCTTCTTTCCGCCGCAGTTCGACGGCGGTCTCAAATCTGAAGTGCAACACCCTCACCAAGGGTAATGTACGCAAATGGGAACGAGATACGAGCACTTGCAGCCAGAAGACAGAGTGACGCTGGCATCGCTGCGCCAGCAGGGCTGGAGCATCAGGGCCATAGCCCGCCTTCAAGGCCGCAGCCCCAGCACCATCAGCCGTGAGTTGCGGCGCAACGCCTGCCACGGCGGTTACGCCAGCGCGCCTGCGCAGCGTCTGTGCCAGCTGCGGCGCATTCAGGCCAAGCCATGCCCCAAGCTTCACAGCTGCGGGGCGTTGTGGACTCTTGTGACCACCATGCTGTGCTGGCTGTGGTCGCCCGAGCAGATTGCATGCACACTCCAGCGCATGTATCCCCAGGACCCAACCATGCATGCCTCGCACGAGAGCATCTACACCGCCATCTATGCATACCCACGCGGTGAGTTGCGCCGCCAGCTCATCGCACTGCTGCGCCAAGGCAAGAGTACACGCCGCCCGCGTTCAGCAGGCTCTGATCGACGTGGTCAGATTCCAGGCATGGTCTCTATCCATGTTCGCCCACCCGAGGTCAATGATCGCGTGATCCCGGGGCATTGGGAGGGGGATCTGATCAAGGGTGCTGGCAACCAATCGGCGGTGGGTGTGCTGGTAGAGCGCTCAACGCGCTTGGTGCTGCTGTGCAAGATGCCTGACGCATCCGCAGACAGTGCGCTGGCCGCGTTCACCAACAAGCTGCGCCAGATCGCACAGCCGATGCGCCAGACGCTCACCTACGACCAGGGCAAGGAGATGGCCCGGTACAAGGAACTCGCCCAAGCCCTTGGCATGCGGGTGTACTTTTGTGATCCGCACAGCCCTTGGCAAAAAGGCAGTTGTGAGAACACGAATGGGCTGCTGCGCCAGTTCATGCCCAAGGGCACAGACCTGAGCATGCATGACCAGGATGCGCTGGACTCCATGGCCGATCTGATGAACAACCGTCCTCGTCAGACTCTCGGCTGGGATTCTCCCTACCAGGCTTTTCAGCGATTCATGGCGGCTATCGCCGAGAAAAGCTCCGCTACCATTCATTGAATATCAACCAGCGGTGTTGCACTTCAGATTTGAGACCGCCAGGTGATTGGAGGGCTGCTTTAGGCTGAACTGAGTCATTCGGTTCTGGCCTGCCCAATTCCGCTCTGACCGACTTCGGACATGGACTGATCCCGTAGACAAAACCCAGCCTCACGTCCGGGCCCGCGTCAACTCCTGCGCGAGAAACGGCGCAGTCCGGCTGTCGGGCATTCGCGCCACCTGTCCCGGAGAACCGGCTATCACGATGCGGCCGCCGGCATCGCCTGCGCCCGGCCCCACATCAATCACCCAGTCGGCCTGGGCCACCGCACGCATGTCATGCTCGATCATCACCACGGTATTGCCGGCATCGACCAGGCGCTGCAACTGCACTAGCAGCCGGTCCGCATCCGATGCATGCAGACCGGTGGTCGGCTCGTCGAGCACGTACAGGTTGCGTCCGCGCTGACTGCGCTGAAGCTCGGTAGCCAGCTTAATGCGCTGCGCCTCACCACCGGAAAGCTCTGTGGCTGGTTGCCCCAGGCGAAGATAGCCCAGTCCGATATCACGCAGCAGTTGTAGTGTCCTTGCCACTGCGCCTTCATCCGTGAAGAATTCGCTGGCCTCGTCCACGGTCATCTGCAGCACTTCAGCGATATTGCGCCCGTGCCATTGCACCTTCAGCGTGGCCTGGTTGTAGCGTGCGCCATGGCATGTCGGGCACGGCGCGTACACGCTGGGCATGAACAGCAGTTCCACGCTGACGAAACCCTCGCCCTCGCAAGTTTCGCAGCGCCCCTTGGCAACATTGAATGAGAACCGTCCGGCGTCATAGCGTCGGCGTCGAGCATCGGGCGTGGCGGCGAACAGCTTGCGCACGTGGTCGAACAGGCCGGTGTAGGTAGCCAGGTTCGAGCGCGGCGTAC